>JAQYWO010000344.1 GCA_029379215.1 Rhizonema sp. PD37 | reverse complement strand
GAGGAGAAGCGGGGAAGAATATAAAAATTGCGTCGTTAATTTGACACAAGCGCTTCCCTTGAGAAATGCGATCGCACTTCTTCTTAGCATAGGATTTTTCATGCTTTGGCACGGACAATAGTGTGCACTTCTAACCAATTGCTACCGGAGTCCAGCTTAGCTTTCTAGAATTCCATAGATTCTAGACGTAGGAACGTCAAATTAACTCAGTCCTTTGACAGACTCTCTGAGAAACAAAACTCAGTATCTGAACAATTACCCAATTAACGGGATATAATTCGCGAAGTCTTCAAGCGAATCCCAGCCTTAGCATTCTGACTGAATTAAAATGCCCCAGCCCAAAGGGCTGCAACCGCGCAAAGCTAATGGCATTTTCCCTTGGGAATCTTCCTCTGAAAAGATGCCGCCAAGGGCGAAGTCTTGCGGAGGGAAGTTTCCCTCCGCAGAGCTTCGCGACAGAGTACTCTGTCCGGAAGACTTTGCCTCAAATAGTAACTTTGGATGCACATCTAGTTGATAAAGGTTTTGCATTTACCCAACGTCTCCGTTCCAGAGAAAAAATAAAAGTGTCAATCTATCTTATGGTGTAATTACTGGAAATTTGCTTGGCATTGCGGCGATTAATCCATCTTTGAGGGCATCCGCCATCTTTTGAGCGTCAAATAGTCTCATATCATCTGACGAATCACAGAAGCAGCACTCAACCAGAATTGCTGGCATCTTGGTATGTTTCAAAACATAAAGATTATCCCTATATTTAATACCGCGATTTCTGAAGCCAAGAGCAACAATTTTGTTCAACACTGCTTCAGCATATGTCTTGCCTTTCTCACTGATATAATAAACTTCTGACCCATGTGCTTCACTATTGAAAGCATTAAAGTGAATTGAGATAAATAAATCGACATTGTTTTGGTTAGCTTTCTCAACTCTTTGATGCAAAGAGTTAGTCACACTGGTTGCACTACGAGGCGTACAGTTAACAACTTCATGACCAGCAGTTTTTATTTTTTGGGTTAAAATTGTACCGACGACTTTGATGACATCATCTTCTTGCTGAAGCCCATTAGCACCAGTATCTGGTGGGCAATTATGACCAAAATCAATTCCAAATTTCATGTTTTCTCCTTGTAAATCAAGTTTTACAAAGGACTACTGTTGACACTCAACACTCAGCCTTCAACCTGACAATCCTAAATCCATTGCAATGCGATGGGCGCAAGCAAACCCGGAAAACGCTACGGCATTTAATCCCTGACCGGGAAAGGTACTATCACCCACACAGTAGAGCCTGGGAATAGCTGTTCTATTAAATGGCATCCCTAATAACCCCCGCAACTTTCTCCGGGGAATTGGACCGTATGTACCGTCTTCACGACCTAAAAAGCGGCGATGGGTACGGGGAGTTCCTACTTCCAAATAATCTAACCCTGCATCTAATCCTGGAAAAATCTTCTCAAGTCGCTGAATTATCCGCCCGGCTGCTTCTTCTTTCTTCGCTTCATACTCACTTGCAGAAAATCCTTGCCAATCTGCAAACCAGTGAGGGGTAAAGGAATGGATGATGTGATACCCTGTTGGCGATAAATTTGGGTCAAGTAACGTAGGAATTGATACAAAAACTGTCCCTTCTGGGTCTGCCATTTTTTCCCACTCTTCTAACAAAATATGGTGACACTCTGTCTCGTTAGGCAAAACAGACGCCTTGACTCCCATGTGCAAACTAAGAAAACTCGGAGATTTTTGATATCTCTGCTGCCATTTGTTCTCAACATTTGGTATTTCTTGTTTTGGAAGCAAATTCTCAAAAGTATCCCAACGTGTTGCATTGGAAACAATACGTTGAGCGTGATAGATTTGACCGTTAGCCAGTTGTACACCGACGGCTTTTTTATTTTCTATAATAATTTTCGTAACTCTGGCTTGATATTGAATCAAGCCTCCATATTGAACAAGTCCTTCTACCAGTTTTTGGGCAATTTGTCCTACCCCTCCTTTAGGGTAGTTGACTCCTCCATAGTGCCTGTCGGAGAACACCATCCCCGCATTGATCGTCGGTGTCATGTTGGCTGGAACCACCGACCAGCAATAACACTCCATATCGATAAATTTCAATAAATGTGGATCTTTGATATAAGTTCGCGCCACATCTCCCACATTTTGCGGTAAATATTTCACTAAACCGAGACATTTTAGAGGGTGCTGGAAAAATTGCCGCATCAAATATCGAGGTTCTTCCAGGGACAGCAAATCCATGCTGTTGAGGCAGTTAAACACTTTCCAGCATTCGTCATAAAATCGGCGAATTCCTTGTTTCTCATGAGGAAAATATGCTATTAAATTTTGTAAAAATTTTTCATAATCTCGGTCAACTTTGAGGACAAGGTCGTTGGGCAGATGGTAGTGAATCTGCACCGGATCGGGAATCACCTCCAAGCTGACGTTAACAGCTTTCAAGGCGCGAGTCAGTAAATTGGTGGTTCCATTCTGTCCAAATCCGAAAATCATTGATGCTCCAACATCGAAGCGATAGCCAACTCGATCAAAGGAACCAGCACTCCCACCTGGAATAAGATAACGTTCTAACACCAGTACCTCAGCACCAATAGCAGCCAGTTGAGTCGCTGTCACTAAACCACCAATTCCAGAGCCAATGACTATGACGTCAAATTGCATTTTTGTTTTTGATTATTTGTCATTTGTCCAATGTCCAACAGCAATGAAGGTGGACGGTGACGAAGTAATTACCCTCTTAGTCTACAGAATAAATCGGTTCCATCGCTTTTGACGAAAAAAGAGGGAAAAGCCAGCAGTTGCAGGCTCATCCCGTCTACCGATCCTTAAAGAGAGGAGAACACTGAAAAACAATATACACCTCATTGAGAATTAATGTCAACTACTTTGAGAAAGATAAATATTTGTCATAATATTTTAGGTGTCCATATTAGCTGTCGATGGCACTCAGGAAAGAGTATTATGTTTTCTCAATTGTTATACATGAGCAAAGCGCCTATTTCTGGTTATGACGCTACAACTGCGTATTTATGTCCCACCCCATCCCCTAATCCAGCATTGGCTAGCTGTCGCTCGTGATGCTGATACGCCTTCAGTATTATTTCGTAGTGCCATGACCGAATTAGGCCGCTGGTTGACTTACGAAGCGGCTCGAGATTGGTTGTCCACTCAAGAGGCAATAGTGCAAACTCCCTTAGATTCCTGTCCAGCGACTATAATTAATCCAACCGTACCGATCGCCGTTGTGCCAATTCTCCGGGCAGGGCTGGGCTTGCTAGAGGGCGCACAGACTGTATTGCCCTTAGCATCGATTTATCATCTTGGCTTGGTGCGAAATGAAGAAACACTGGAACCTCAGTGTTATTTGAATAAATTGCCGGAAAAACTCGACCCTCAAACGCGGGTATTAATTACCGATCCGATGTTGGCAACAGGAGGATCAATTATGACTGCAATGGCAGAATTAACACAGAGGGGTATTGAGCCAACAATGACGCGGATTGTTTGTGTGGTTGCAGCAGCTCCTGCTTTGCAAAAACTGAGTCAGGCTTATCCTGGTTTAATTATTTACAGTGCTGGCATTGATAAAAATCTAAACTCTCAAGGGTTTATTGTACCTGGATTAGGAGATGCAGGCGATCGCATGTTTGGGACTTGAGCAAAGCCTGCACCTAGAACACTCGAAAGTAGCTTGATAATCCCAAATGTAGTATTTCTTCAAGGCAGTAAATATTATGAGTCAGCGTGATGGTTTTGGTAGCGGTTTTTTAGCCGGAGCAATTTTTGGTAGTGTCATTGGTGGTATTGTGGGTACATTAGTTGCCTCTCGTCGCGACCCTGAATTAGCAGCAGAAGACGAACGTCCAGTAACTAGTTCCCTTGAAGCAAAGAAAGCATCTGCTGCTAAAAGACGCCAGATGAAAGCTTCACAAGTAGAGGGCATGGATATGGAAATAGCACGGCGATCGCTAGAAGATAAAATTGCCCAACTCAATGCCACAATTGATGAAGTCAGACAGCAACTGGGAAACGTGAACAGCAGTTCCAGTCAGGCAATTAACGAACGCCCCTCGTTACGTGAGGAAGTTCGCTAAAAAGACCACTAAGCTAGCATTAACTGCAAGCGACATGACGAAATCTCAATTAAAATTAAAAATAAGACCAATGAATGAAACTTATTAGGAAACTAATCAATCCATGTATTTACTGATTAACACACTGCTTACTTTCATAAGTATTTATCAAACCTTACTGATTATTAGGATTCTTTTGACATGGTTCCCCACGATCAACTGGTTTAACCAACCATTTGCCGCTTTAAGCCAGATCACAGATCCCTATCTTAATCTATTTAGATCAGTCATTCCCCCCTTAGGTGGGATCGATTTGTCTCCAATGTTGGCTTTCTTAGTGCTTTATATCGCCACCAACATTCTTAGTACTTTACCAAGAGCTATTGGGTTTGCCTATTAATTAGAGGTGAAATCATCCCACTCGTGAAAAGGGGTGGAATGGGTAAGCGCGCTTCTTGTAGATCTTCTCTTGAGCGCGCTTGGATAATGATTACCAATTAAAACTGCCCAGCCAACGCGGCAACACACCGTTCGCAAATCAGAGGATGTTCTGTTGATTCTCCGACATGAGTGGAGTAGTTCCAGCACCGGTCGCACTTTTGCCCTTCTGCGTTCACAACACCAATTCCCCATGCATCCGACTGCAAGTTGTACTTCACAGATTGTAATTCTTCAGGAGAATCTAATAAAGCAACCTGCGAGGTGATAAACAGGTAGCGTAGTTCGTCTACACCGTTGCGACTATTCAGTGCTTGAACTTCGGCTCGTAATTGCTCCGAAGCTATATACAGCAACACCTTGGCTTCTAGAGAAGAACCAATCATTTTTTCAATGCGTGCTTCTTCTATAACTTTATTCACCTCATTACGGATTTGACGGAGTTGCTGCCAGAATTTTGCCAATTCTGGATCATGCCATTGCTCGTCTAAATGTAGCCAACCGGATTCAAATACCGACTTGTAAGGAGTTTTATAGGGGAGAGATTGCCAGATATCCTCAGCCATATGGCACAGTACAGGTGCGATCGCCCGTGCTAAATTCTCCAAAGCAATCTTCAGTACCGTCTGACAACTACGACGACGCTTGGCATCAATCGCACTGATGTACAACCTATCTTTGGCAGTATCTAAATAAAAGTTGGATAAATCCACCACACAGAAATTCTGCACAGTTTGGAAAAAGCGGAAGAATTGGAAACTGTCAAACGCTTCCGTCACTTCCTGAAAAACCTCTGTCATCCGGTGCAGCATGTAACGATCTAGTTCCGGCAATTCCTCAAACGGGACGGTATCCTTCTCAGGGTTAAAATCGTGCAAATTCCCCAACAAGAACCGCGCCGTATTGCGAATTTTGTTTCGCACATCTGCAAGTTGCTTGATGATATTATTTCCAAGTCTAACATCAGATGAGTAATCTACCGAAGACACCCATAAACGTAAAACATCAGCACCGTAGGCAGGTTCTTTTTTCTGGTCTTTACCACCTTTAATTAAAAGATCTGGATCTACCACATTGCCCACTGACTTACTCATTTTACGCCCTTGTTCATCCAAAACAAAGCCGTGAGTCAACACAGTTTTGTAAGGCGCACAGTCATTCACCGCCACACTAGTTAGCAAACTCGATTGGAACCAACCGCGATGCTGATCGGAACCTTCCAAATACAGATCTGCCGGGTAACGTAACTCAGGTCTATGCTTAAGCACTGCCGCCCAAGAAGAACCAGAATCAAACCACACATCCATTGTATCAGTACCTTTGCGGTATGATCGACCGTTATTATGGTAACTAGCAGGCAACAACTCCATGACAGAAAGTTCCCACCAAGCATCTGAACCATTTTCCGCAACGATTGCTTGGACGTGGGCGATCGTTTCCGCATTCAGCAGAGGTTCTCCAGTTTCCTCATCATAGAACACAGGAATTGGCACACCCCAACTACGCTGACGGGAGATACACCAATCAGAACGATCTGCAACCATTGGGGTGATCCGATTTTCACCTTGGGAAGGAATCCACCTCACCGAAGTGATATCTTTGAGTGCTTCATCTCGAAAACCCTCCACACTAGCAAACCACTGCTTTGTGGCACGGAAAATTGTTGGTTTCTTTGTCCGCCAGTCATAAGGATACTTGTGAACATACGGTTCCTCTTTCAATAGAGAACCCGATAAAGCCAACGCATCAATCAGCGCCTGATTGCCATCACCCAAGACATTCAACCCACCAAACTGTCCTGCCTCTTCTGTAAAGTTCCCATTATCATCCACAGGTGAGAGGATTGGCAAACCGTAACGCTGACCCACTATGTAGTCTTCTTGACCATGACCGGGGGCAGTATGTACCAATCCCGTACCAGAATCTGTTGTTACGTAATCACCACCGACAACAATCGGACTCTCCCGGTCAAATAAGGGATGACGATAAGTAGAATGTTCTAAATCCTGCCCTTTAACTGTGGCTTTTACGGTTAATTGAGTTTCCAGGATGGTAGATAGGCGTTCCACCAAATCAGCCGCAACAATTAAGTACTTGCTCCCCTTCCCTGCTTGCGGGGAGGGGGTTGGGGGGTGAGGTTCTACCTCTACTACTACATAATTAAGTTCTGGATTTACCGCCACTGCCAAATTTGCTGGAATTGTCCATGGTGTCGTTGTCCAAATAGCGACACCCAACTCCTTTAAAAACTCATCCAGAACTGGTTTTACCGCTTCAGATAAACTTGTCATTGGGAAGGCAGCGTAAATACTCCGCGAAGTATGCCCTTCTGGATATTCCAATTCTGCTTCTGCTAATGCAGTTTTAGAACTGGGACTCCAGTGTACGGGCTTCAATCCTCGGTAGATGTATCCTTCTAGTACCATTTGACCGAAAACACCAATTTGCGCTGCTTCGTATTCCGGTTGCATGGTTAGATATGGATGTGCAAAGTCACCCCACATTCCATAACTTTTGCAGCTTCTGCTTTGATCCTCAACAGCAGCCAAAGCGAATTCTTGTGCTTTTTTTCGTAACTGTATAGGTGTTAAGTTTTGCCGTTCTGCTGACTTCATGTTCTGCAAAACTTTTAATTCAATTGGCAAGCCGTGACAGTCCCAACCTGGTACGTAGCGAGCTTTACGTCCTCTAATCAGTTGGTAGCGGTTAATAATGTCTTTGAGAGTTTTATTTAAAGCATGACCAATATGCAGAGAACCATTAGCATAAGGTGGTCCATCATGCAAGATAAATATTTCGCCTGGATTGTTCTGGGACAGGCGATCATAAATTTTGTTCTCTTCCCAAAATTTTTGGATCTCGGGTTCGCGTACCTTCGCGTTTGCCCGCATATCAAAGTTAGTCTTGGGTAGGTTTACAGTATCTTTGTAGCTTCCAGTTTCGGTCACAGTTTCATGCCAAGGAATAGTAAAATCCTTTCTATTATCGGTGAGAATTCGATAGTCTTCAACTTGAATGCCAAGCAGGTCATATAAGACGTGCCTTGAAATACCTTTATGTTACAACTATTTTTCTTACCTTTGGATCTTCGGAAACGTTGATGACAACCAATACATCTCAAAAATATGTACTGATTTACACATATTTTTTTGATATTTCAGTAGTAATTACTATTTTTCCTAAGGTGCTGAGGTAGTGAATGGATAGGTCATGGTCTGATGAGGAACTTCGTCAACAAATTACACGGGTAGCAAGTTGCTTCGGATTATTTGAATGTGATACTTGCGCTTTAGCCCTGACTGAGTTTTTAATTAAAAGCAACATTCAAGGAAAACAGATTAAATTGTATACAGGAAGCGCCAAAGGCAAATATGGTAATATATATCATGAGAATCTGGGGCAAAATATTGCTACAAATGGTCGTCATGAGGGAATCATTGTTAACATTGGTGGGCAAGAGCTAGTTTTTGACAATATTCACCACGAGGGAATACCTAGAGAAAATTGGATAGCAAATTTCTATTGTTTAGCCCTAGATTTAGGTGGTGATTGGGAATTCACAGAAATCAATTTTTAGAAGAAACTAGCGATTTTGAGGTTCGATATGATAGGTTTTTATGAACTTATACAAAAAATAAAACAGAGACCTTCCCTATACTTGGGTCAACGTTCAATTAGCCATTTACAAACCTTTTTGGATGGGTACACTTTTGCTCGTCGCGAACAGAATGTACCAGTAACTGAAGAAGAACGAGAATTTGAAAGCTTTCAAGAGTGGGTGGAATTCAGATTTAACCAGCAATCAACTCAATCATGGGCTAAGATTATTCTTTTTTACTCGGAAGATGAAAGAGATGCTCTAGACAGATTTTTTGAATTATTTGCAGAATTTTGGCAACATCATAAAAATTTACCAAGTGAGGAGGTAGTAATTTCAGGGAATTATAAAGGGCAAATCTCGTAATTGATGAAAGCAGGGCTGACAGGTTTGGATGACATAAAAGCAAGCTTGGATAAGACTCATGTAGAGTAAGGCGTGATCGCCATATCTTTTATTAAGTAAAACCGAAGCGTACTAGTCTGCTTGATTCAATGAGTGCGCGAACAATTCTTTTAATCTTTTCCTAGGGCAAAGCGCGATAGCAAACTGTACCACGATTCCGACTGATTAACTCACCCCAAGCTTTGCTAAAACCTTAATCATCATCTCGCTCTCTGTGAAAGATCTTGCTTAAATTCAGCAATGAGCCGTTCCTTAAAGTTAACAATTATACAAACTTTTCTTCTCGATTTTGCTCAATAACTATTACCGGATTGTGATTAACTCTAACTTGAGTAGGCTATTAAGCGCTTTAGCGCTTAATACAAACTAAGAGTATATT
>JAQYWO010000343.1 GCA_029379215.1 Rhizonema sp. PD37 | reverse complement strand
TTTTTGGAAACAATACCTAATTTACAACTATTTGAGCCTTAACTGAACCGTATTGAATTATATTCAGCAATATCCGCACCGCACAAAACAATTATTGGGAATAACTTACGAACAGTTTGGAAACTTATTAGCCCAAGCCGAGATGCATCATAAACGAATTCAATCTGAGATAGAACGTAATAAGGTGCGTATAAATCAGAAAGGCGGAGGGCGTAAACCGAAACTAGAAATAAATGTTGAAGTCTGTTTATGTTTATTTTACTTAAGACAAATGCCAACATTTGAGGTTTTAGGGTTACATTTTGGAATATCAAAAACTGAGGCTAATGATACGTTTCATTACTGGCTAAAGATATTACGAGAGATCTTGCCCGCAAGCCTACTCGAACAAGTTGGAAAATCTGACAGTGACTATGCGATCGCTTTAGAACTGTTGAATGAATTTAAGTTAATTGTGGACAGTATGGAACAGCCACGCGAACGCCCTTTCAACAATCAGGAGCAGAAAGAGTATTTTTCGGGTAAGAAAAAACAGCATACATTTAAAAACAAATTTGTTATTTTACCAAAAGGAAAAGATATTGTCGATGTCGAGGTGGGAAAAAAGGGACCAACGAGTGATATTAAATTGTTTCGGGAGCAACAAGAAAAGTTTGAAGCTGACCAAATGTTTGAAGGAGATAAAGCGTATCAAGGAGGAGATAATATTACTACTTCCCACAAAAAGCCACGCTCAGGAGAATTGACAGCAAATCAAAAAGCCGAAAACAAAGAGTTTTCCAGTCAACGTATCTTTGTTGAACATGTTATTAGACTCGTCAAAATTTTCCAGCTTGCACGGCAACGGTTTCCACTTAATTCTCAAACTTATGATGAGGTAATTTTTACCATTTGTGGATTGGTTAGGCTTAGAATTGGTGCGCTAATTTTACCAGAGTCATAAAAGTTGTAAATCTGAGGTGGGTGATGAATTAGCTATCTACATTTATACCGATAGTTGCTATTCGTAACTATCCATAACACTTATTCTTACGTTGGAGCTGGTTAACAGTCAACACTGTCCAAAGCCAGGCTCAGAGCGTGTTGCAAATTTGCGGACGAGTCTAATGAGCAGTACTCAAAACGAGCCGGTGTTGAGGGGACTATCTCTCAAGCCACAAGAGTATTTGGGTTGCGTCGATGCCGTTATCGTTAGCGAAGCGGGCGGGCAGCGCCCGACGGCTTTGAGAAAACTAGATTACAACATATCATCACGGCTGCTGCCATGAATTTGGTTAGGGTTTGGCAGTGGTGGACAGAAGCTAATAACTTTGGGAAGAGTATTTCTCGCTTTGCAGCAATAGCCGCATAAATTTGACTTCAACGAATTCGCCAACAAAGTCGATATACTCGCGAACAACTTCTTTTTGTCCAAAGTCCAAATTCCTACATGAAGGTATTTAAAGGCTTCAAAACTTCTCACTTCCTAATTGGGTTTTGATACAACTGACAGTATTCGTCCACAAATTTTACTGTGGGCGCACTTCGGCGAGGCTCAACCATACTCTCTGCTTCAGTTTTCGCGATCACCCTTAATTATACTCCTGCGAGAGTGACAAAAGAGGGGTAAAAAGGGGTCGGAAATAAAGGAAGATAGTTACCGTAGGATGATATAAAGAATCAAACATGCAAGAACGTATCTCCAGTATCGAGATTAAACTGACGAAAAAGCAATTTTGTCTTATTTTTCGACCCAACTAACATGCGTTTACCCTGATTTTGACACTCACCTATTTACATAATTATGATAAGCTTAAGTCACCAAGTGCTTTGCTGTTTTTTAATGACGGCTGTGATGGTATATAAAGTTAGGGGATAATATCATGAATTCAGGTATGAGCCAAATAATGGAGCATTGGTTAGCTAATCCAGACTTTAGCAACCAGCTCAAAGATGATTTAGAAGGGACAATATCCAGCCTTGGCTTGGAACTAAAAGCAGAAGAGTTAGCAATGTTACGGGGAATTGATTGGCAGATTAATGACACCGAGTTACAAGCTCGATTGAACATGGATCATGGTAATAATCCAACTTGGGGTTGTTAGTAAGAACGTAACTATTCACGAGGGGTTGGGATGAACCCGGACAAAAACGGACAACCTTCTACAAAATCCTCACTAAAAACGACGATCTCGGAGCATTTTGAGGCAGTTATTGACGCAAAGCTCGCCGGGGGTTGCTGACCCCGGCAGACTTTGCGACATTCTCAACAACAAAATAGATCAACTGCCTCAAAATGTGAAGTCTGCCGGACGGAAGCTTCCGCCCGGCAGACTTCAGGCTAAGGTTGTCCGTTTTTGTCTAAGAAAAATGAAGCGGTAGACCATTCACCTAAATTTCAAAATTATTACTGAGTAGTAATTTTGAGATTTAGGTGATGCGCTAGTGGTTCGCTCTTCAATGTTGCGATGATTCGTATTATGGTTCGACTGGTGGCATAATTTTTGACCGATGTAAAAAAGGGATGCAAGCTCTCTACTTCGTTATGAAAAATGAAAAACATGTCCGCTCGAGACGCATAGTGCGTGAAGTCTGCCGGCGGAAGCTTCTGTCCAGAAGACTTCGCCAGAAATACTACGTCCATACTTCAAGCCCCTAAATTTATGATGTTGTTGGTCAATTCGTGAGGGGTTTAGCCCCTCACCCGTAAAATATTGATTTTGCATTGGTAGCCTACCCGGAAATACATTTCGAGCTGATAGCTTAAGTCAAATGAAATGGATTTAAATCAAGTAATCAAGATCAGTAAACCAAAAAGTTTTCTAGAAGCCGTGTTCTGTGGATATTTCCCAATTATATAAGGAGGAGGTCAAAACAACCTATTAGTCTGCATTTTAGCCTCGGAAAAGAGTGTTGCTTAGGCGATCACTCTAAAACCAATGCTGAATATTCCTGATTGGCGAAAGCTGAAACCCTTGTTTTTACGTTCATTTCCCAAAGTTTGTGGTTTACTGAAGATGGATTGGCACTGAGGGGTTAGACCCCCTATTAATTCGCCAACAACATCATTTATTTTGGTGGTTCTTACTTTTGAATGAGTGACTTTTGACTTTTGAGAAGCGACTGACCCTTTCAACTTTTAAAACATCCTCTTATACATATTAGATGAATGGCGCTCACAGAATTAATGAAGGAGAGTATCTCTTTGTGGATGAGACAACGTCGTCAAGATGTGGCAGATGAGGCTAAAGCTTTTGTGAAAAGCTATGAGACGACTACTCTCCAGAGTAAAGTATTGGCAACAGCTCTGTCTGGATTGCGCGCTTTGGATTACAATCGCAGTAAAAGTTTTGTTCCCTGTGTTCATTTACCACTTTTGGTCTATGCAGGTGTGAGTGGGAATGATGAGCAAGCCGTGCCACTTTCTGTTGCACTTTCTTTGTTGGAATTAGGCATTGATTTGCTTGATAATCTGGCCGATCAGGAACTCCCTCTCTCCTGGCAAGGATACAGTTCATCTGTTATCCAATTAACTGCAACTAAGTTCGTTTGTTGCTTACCTCAACTCGCTTTGATGGATCTGGATGCCTCTACTGCAAGCCTTTTAACAATACAGCAGATGCTTGCTCAGGGTTTATTGAAGATTGCTGCAGGTCAACTACAGGACCTCGAATTTCAAGAAAGTTCTCATCCCAATGTAGAAGATGTTCAAGCAAGCGTACTGGGAAAAAGTGGGGAAAGAAGGGGAATGTATGCAGCTTTGGCAGCGCAGCTTGCTGGAGCCTCGTTGGAGACAGTGGAGGCTTATGCAGAAATGGGGCGATCACTTGGTATGGTTTTGCAGTTCACTTCTGACTGTACAGATATTTTCACTGCCGCCCATAGTCGTGACTTAGCCAACGGCACGCGTACGCTACCCATTGCACTACACTTGCAGCAGCTTCAGGATACGGAACGAGCAAGCTTTTTAGATTTACTTGCAAAAGCAAAAGTGGATCTAAAAGCGCGGCAGGAAGTGCAGGCATCCTTGGTACAAGCAGGCGGATTGCGACGCTGTGCTTATTACATTGAATATTTTCGGCAACGGACGAAGCAATCTCTGGAAATAGCTAACCCTAAGGAACCTGCATTGAGCTGGTTCAAAGAAATAATTAGCAACGTTTCTGTCTTATCACTAGAAAATAAGAAATGAGTTACCCTGATCTAGTTGCTTTACCTGAATTGAAACTTAGTTTTCTCCAGCAAACCAGTCTTTTTAAGCATCTTGATAGCGGTAATCTCCACTGGTTAGCGAGCCGTCTCAAACCGATTCGTGTTCCTGCTGATACCACGTTATTTTCGCGGGGTGAAGTTAGTCCGGTTTGTTATCTGCTTTATTCAGGCAAATTGAAAGTGTTGAGGGCAGATGATCACACTTTAGAGCCACGCCAAACTACGCTTTTGCCAAAAGCTTTAGTGGGTGAGGTAGCTCTGCTGACGCTTGTACCCCATGAGATGACGGTGCAAACCCTTGAACCCTGCCAATTATTCTGTCTACACTACGCCGACTTGCTGAAAATATTGGCAGTAGATAATCAGGTATATCTTAAAGTAGTTGAGATGATGCACTTTCGCGATCGCCCACGACAGCGTGAAGGTATTATTGTTCATCACCGCATCACAACTACTGGCAAAACATTTACAGTTCTGAAAAATCCACAGCGTGGCTCTTATTTCCGTCTTTCCCCTGAAGGTTGGTTGGTGTGGCAACACTTAGATGGAAAGCACGATCTCCAGGATTTGACTTTTATCTATCTCGGCATTCTCAAATCTTTCGCACCTCATAAAATTGCCAAAGTTATGGAGCGCTTGGCAATATCTGGCTTTTTGGAAAGACGAGAAGTGCATCCTGACATTCTCAAAACTCTATCTCAGCTACAAAGTAAATCTCACCTTTGTCGGTGGCAATATCTTAGCAAGCAAGTCACTCAATTGGCTGAATCATACATTTATCTTCATCAGCTAGACTCATTGCTCACCTATCTTTATCGCCAGGGGGTGCGTTACCTTTATACTTGGCAGAGTCAGATTGTCTTAGCAGCAATCGCCATATCTGGACTGTTGAGTTTTATGATTATTGGTACTAACATCGTGGCAAATGTTGCAGTTGTACAAAAAACTGCTATATTTTTACCATTCATAATTATATCTTCTCAGTTTGCCACTATTTTTCACGAGTTAGGACATGCCTTCACTACTAAAAGCTTTGGTCGCGATGTGCACAGAGGTGGAGTAGGTTGGTACTGGTTCGGACCAGTATTCTTCGTAGATACTTCAGATATGTGGCTAGCTGAACGCTGGCAACAGATTGCTGTGAGTCTGGCAGGTCCTTACACTGATTTGATTATAGCTGGCATCGCTGCGCTTACAGCCTGGTTTATGTCAAGTCCGCTAATATCAGCAATGCTGTGGTCACTTGTGCTCCTACTATACGTAAAGGTGGTATTCAATTTAAACCCATTACTCAAGTACGATGGCTACTATGTGCTAACAGACTATATAGAACGTCCTCATCTCCGAGAAGAAGCACTAAGCTTTCTGCGGTGGCAGGCAATTGATGCGTTAAAGCAACCCAATCAAATCAAACGTCATAGAGTAGAGTTGCTGTACAGTTGTTTATCTTTGCTCTATGTGTTGTGGATGGTTATGTTGCTCTTGAGCTTTCGTCAGCAGTTTCTTAAAAACCTGCTATCTCAATATTTGCCTGAGCAGATAGCATCAATCATAACATGGGTGTTAGTTACGGCTATGGTCTTAATAGTTATTATTGGTACTATCACTCATCTTTACAATGCTCCTCGTCCTGAGACAGCAGGTAAGCTTTAATAAAAATGATTTTCGAGGATGTTTTAAAAGCTATTTTTTTTGGAAAATATGAAGATAGGCTTTGCTTTTATAGTAACATTATATTTATAAAATATTTTTGAAATATCTTATTTTAGAGATTTTAAGAATTGTATTTTTGAGGAAGTTTAAATCTTAGGACCAATAATGAGTACCGATGTTACTAAGTTAAGTAGTTTTGCTAATGTTGATCAATCAACTAACCCAAACTACTTTGTACATTATTTAGATACTGTCAGCAGTTTGGAAGCAGTTCAGGCAGCAAAGCGTCAAACTTATAACTTGTTAGAAGCATGTGTTGGAGAGTATATCCTGGATGTGGGTTGCGGAATCGGTTCTGATGTCCAAGCTTTAGCAAAAATTGTCGGAAATACTGGTTTAGTTGTGGGAGTGGATTTCAGTGAGACGATGATCCAAGAGGCACAAAAACGAAATCAAGGATTAGATTTAGCCATTAAATATCAGCAAGGAGACGTCTACAGCCTTCAATTTCCAGATAACACATTCGATGCTTGTCGAACAGATAGACTTTTCCACTTTCTAGACAACCCTACCAAGGCTTTACATGAAATGCTTCGTGTCACTCGTCCAGGTGGCAGAATTGTGATTAGCGAACCTGACTGGGAGACTTTGGTAGTTGACCATGCTGATCCAATTTTAACGCACAAGATTCTAAATTTTGGGAATTCATCTTGTATGGGGCGTAAGTTACCTGCCTTGTTTAAAAAGGCTCATCTGCAAGAAATAGCGATTATTCCTATCACTATTATCCTGAGTGACTTCGCTTTGGCAGATCGACTTTTCCATTTGCTTGAGTTATCTAAGAGAGCTGTTGATATGAAGATTATTTCTACGACTGAAGTCGCTGAATGGTTAACCAATTTGATGAGGGCTAATCAAGAAAACTTATTCTTTTGTTCTATGACAGGCTTTATAGTAAGAGGACAAAAGTCTTTTCTTTGAATATAAAAGAATATTGCGTAGAGGTATCGGCTCATTAAGTCAGGGGTAGTGGTAACCGTGAGCGGAGAAGTGCCCTTAAAAATATCCGTTGCTTAACCCTCTTTTGTCATTCTCGTCGTAGTATAATCACTAAACATCTCCAAAATAGTAATATTTTATGATAAAAGAATATTAAATGATGTTTTTGGGTGCTAAAATATTAGTTCTGTTAGGAATAGCTCTAGCAAATGAGATTTTGACTGATTGGGATGCTGTCGTTGCGTGTTTTCACAATCCGCAATTGCCACCCATTAATAACGAGGCTGAGAGGGCTTTAGGACATGCGGTCATTGCTCGAAGTATTAGCTATGTAACTCGCTCTACTGAAGACAGCAGTTTAACCTATTGCTCTGTCTTGAGTGTAATTGAAACTTGTCGCTTGAGAAAAGTTAACCCTTGGAGCTATATTGCTCGGGTTCTTACCCAAACCCGTCGAGGTATAAAAAATCCTCATATTCCTGTTGTCTATTAGTCCTTTTTTGCTGGGAGAGAGTGAAAAACTACGATGAAAGAGCGCTAAAGACCATTAGCCTTATAATTAATCTGACAAAAAAGAATTATCAGAGTACCCGAGACGTATGACAGTCAAACAGATTGAGAAAATTAAAACTCCTCAACTTATTCAACTAATAGAATTCACCCTAAGACCATTGGAGTTCTTTGAGCGTTGTGCTCAAAATTACGGAGATCTTTTTTTCACTACTATTTTTGGCGATTTAAAATCTTTAGTTGTAAGTCATCCTCAAGACCTTCAAGAGTTATTTGATCCTGCAAGTAAAATTCTTGCTGCTCCAGGTGGTGCCAATGAAATCCTCAGACCTCAAGTTGGAGAAAACTCATTAATTCTACAAGATGGAAAACGCCATCTGCGTCAGCGAAAACTAATGATGCCTCCCCTTCATGGTAAACGGATGGTCGATTATGGGCAACAAACTTGTGATATTACCCAACAAGCGATGCAACGCCTCAAGCCGGGTAAAACTTTTATTGCTCGCCATATTTGTGAAGGTATCACCATGAAGATTATCTTAAAAATAGTCTTCGGTATTAATGAGGGATTACGGTTTGAAAAACTAGAAAATTTAATGACAGCTTGGTTGGATTTAACTAATTCACCACTCAGCGCCAGTGTTTTAATACTCCCATCTCTAAGAAAAGATTTGGGTCCTTGGAGTCCTTGGGGAAAATACCTGCGCCTGCGCCTGCAGATTGATGATTTACTAATGGCTCAAATATGGGAGCGTCGCCAAGTGCAATCCAATCATATTGATATCCTGAGTTTGCTCATGGAAGCAAAATATGAAAATGGAGAAGGCATGAGTGACGTCGAATTAAGAGATAATCTTTTGACTTTACTCATTGCTGGTCATGAAACTACGGCTACGGCTATCGCTTGGGCTTTGTACTGGATTCATCAACAACCACAAGTCTACAAGAAACTCTTACATGAGCTAAGAAGTTTAAAGACTCCAGAGGCTCTCGAAATTAGTCAACTGCCTTATCTGACGGCTGTTTGTCAAGAAACTTTGCGGATTTACCCTATAGTTGCTACTACCTTTCCCAGAATTACTTTACGCTCAGTGAATTTAAGGGGATACCAAGTTGCTTCTGGAACGTATCTAATACCCTGTATTCACTTAACTCATCGTCGAGAAGATTTATATCCCCAACCAGAAAAATTTCAACCAGAAAGATTTATTAATCGTAAATATTCACCTTATGAATTTTGGCCTTTTGGAAATGGTTCTCGTCAATGTCTTGGTCAAGTATTTGCTTTGTTTGAAATGAAATTAATTTTAGCAACTATCGTTTTAAATTATCAGTTAAAATTAGAGGAGCTTTCTCCTCTTAAAGCAGTACGTCGAGGTTTTGTAATAGGTCCTCAAGGTGGAGTAAAAATGAGCCTTGTTGCTCGGATTTCTCGCTAGTACAGCACCAGGGTAAACGCATCTTAAATTGTTGAGAGATTAGACATCTCCAAAAACTACTAAGGTTTTACTGTAGCTAGCTTATATTCCAATACGGTTCAGTTAAGGCTCAAATAGTTGTAAATTAGGTATTGTTTCCAAAAA
>JAQYWO010000342.1 GCA_029379215.1 Rhizonema sp. PD37 | reverse complement strand
GGTTTGAGAAGTATGGTGGAACACCTGTCATTGAATCGGGCGAAGTGGCGATCGCCGATCCGACAAATCCAGAGGCCGTCTTCCAAACTTTACTTGCTGCCGACGCCCTGCGCTACCTGACATTGCAAGTCACAGCCAGTAAAGCTTCCGGACACCCTGGAGGATTTGCCAGTCAAGCAGAAGCTTATGCGGCTCTTGTCATGCTCGGTTACAAAAATATTATTACCGAAGTGGGACACCATGCCCCTGGATTTTATAGTGCCATGTTCTTGGATCGATCGCTAGAAGACATGGGAATTTCCACAGTCCAACAACTGCGCGATCGCTTCCGTGAAAAACACGGATTGTTAGGACACCTATCCGGCTACATTCCCGGTATTCTCGGACCAGCAGGACCTTTAGGTCAAGGACAACACTTTGCAATGGCAGGGGCCAAGCTGCACAAAGATAAGCTGTTCCCCTTCACTGTTGGCGATGGTGGACTAGGTGAACCATACATTGTCAGTGCAATGGCACACTTCCACACCGCGTATCCCAACGTTACCAACTTCTTACCAATACTCGTGTGGAACGGCTATAGCCAGGAACACCATAGCATGGTTTCTCTCAAAACCAACGAACAGATGATTGCTTACTGGCAAGGAAACGGTTTTGAAGAAGTTGTGTTAGTGAATGCCAAAGACTTTGACGAGCAAAACCAAGCAGGTGATTACGTTGATAGTACAGCTTTTTCCTTGGAGCAACGACTCGCTTTTACCCAAGCGGTACTTGAAGGAGTTGACAAAGCAGCGAAATCAGCACTGGGCGGTAAGCTGACTGTCTTTATTATCAAACAACTTAAAGGTGCAGGAGTTCACGCACGCGGAGCAAAATCTCACAACCTCTATCCTAAAGACACCTTAGATGCTCCCCATATTGTCAGTGCGTTGCAAGAACGTGCTTTATCAAAAGAAGCTTGGCAAGTCGTGCGCACAAACTGCGAACGCGCAGGTGGTGGGCCTGCAGCAAAGACAGTTGTGACAGAATTTGAATTCCCCTTGCCAGAATTAGGCGAATTACCTTTAGAAGAATATTCCGTAGGTGGCGAGCCGAAAATTTCCACCACCTCGATGGGAAGGTTAGTGGCAAAAGTAGGACAGGTAGATAGCAATTTCCTCGTCACCAACGCCGACGGTAACGAAGCATCTGGTATTGCTAACATCAACCAAGCACTCAAAATTATCCACCCAACCGCAGACGAAGTGTATAACCAAGCACCAAGCGGACAAGTTTATGAACCATTGAGTGAAGACGCTTGTGCAGGTTTAGCTGCGGGTTTAGCCTTAATGGGTGCGAGAACACTATGGTGTTCCTACGAATCTTTTGCAATCAATGGGTTACCAATTTGGCAAACAGTTACGCAAGCAATGGCAGAATTGCGACGTCCTACTCCCTCGACGGTAACTTTATTCACTGCCGGAGCATTAGAGCAAGGACGCAATGGTTGGACTCACCAACGTCCGGAAATTGAAGCTTATTTTGCAGCCTTGATGCGGAATGGTAATATTTTCCCGTTGTTTCCTCCCGATGCCAACAGCATTCAAGTGTGTTATGACTGGGCGCTCACAACAAAGAATAAGGGAATTGTGATTACTGCAAGTAAATCGCCGTTACCCATTCGCACCACTTTTGAACAAACTCGTCAAGGGTTACAAGATGGTGCGATCGTATTGCAAGATGTGGAATCCAATCAAGGAGGAAGTAAGAAAATTGTCTTTGCCGTCATTGGTGATATGACATTAACACCAGTTTTTGAAGCTGCTGCTTTCTTGGAAACTGAAGGTTTGAGTGTCAAAATTGTTTCTGTCATCAACCCCCGTCGTTTGTATCGTCCTCATGATACTGCTTGGGATATCTGTTCTGAAGCCGATGGCGATTTCTTGGATGATGCAAAATTTGCGGAATTGCTTGGTGGAGATGTGCTGATTGGCGTAACCGGAGGCGCTGCCGCAATGCTAGAACCCATCATGCTACGGAGTACTGCCAAGCGAGATACCTTCGCTTGGCGGCGTGGGGAGACGACAGCCAGTGCAGGTGAGTTAATGGCGTTTAATGGTTTGACAGCCCAAGCGTTGACAAAACGGGCGATGGAGTTAGTCCATTAAGATTGGGAATGAGTAAGTAAGTCGGCACAAACAAATTTATGTTTGTAGTTGCGCTTTAGCGCCCTAGATGTCAGCGCTAAAGCGCACGGACAGGTTCTTCCCTTGGGAAACCAACGCCAGATGCCTCTGTCGGGAAACCCTCCTGCAGCACTGGCTCCTCGGACGTACTGTCCTCAACTACGAGCCTTGACATAAATTCGTATAGTTTGGTTTTTTTGTGTCGATATACTCAACTATAAAACTATAAATTGACAACCGTATACCGAAGTATAAAATATGAATATATCATCCTTAAGCCTATGAATTTTGTTGATTTTCTTGATATATACCAATAGCTAAAATCCCAAGAATTTTATTCACATCTTTGAGATAATATTCGCTTAAATCAATGCTTAATGTTTGTCCTTCTAGTTTGAGAAATTGCCAAATGCTACCTGTTGTTACTGCGCCGTAAATTGTTTTAATCTCAGTTATCGTTTGCTCATTAAATATTTGTGCTGCAACCATAGAAGCTGCACACTGACCTAAGCCACCGTTAATATTCTCTTTTTTGGCTTCTACAATTGTAATCACTGGCGCTGTCACCATAAGAATTTCTGGAGATTTAGTAATAATAAAATCACAAGTTCCGTTTAATCCTTTGGTCTCATCAACAGTGAAATCAACTCCCGAAAATAAACTTATTTGTTCTTTGAGTTGTCGGCGTAAATCAACTAAAATTGGAGCAATAATGAGTTCAGAACGTGCTTTTTCACTATTACTAGCTAGAGCGATAGCCAGATTATAGTCGAGTGTTTCTGTTAGTAATTTACTGGCTGTTAATTCCGGAAAATTAGCGAATATATCACGTTTTTCTAGTGTGGTTAAGTTAAACCCCTTCTTAGCTTTAGCTAAACTGAACTCGCTATAGGACATAAAAGTAAAGATAATGAGCTTGTCGCCATTTTCTAAAGGCGGAATTGTCGCTCAAGAGAGAAGTTACGCTAACAGATCTCATAAATTTCGACTCTTGTAGCAAATTACTGACATTGTAATACAAGTTAAAGCGATCGCATCTCACAAAGTAAATCTCATCACAAGCGTATCTTCAGTGAAAGGATAAGCCTCTGGCTTTGGTTTGTGTGTATCGCCATAATTTGCCAGAAATTTTGCCTCAGGGCTAAAGCACAAATCCCAATACTGAGAGAGGAAGTACAAATTGCAGCAATTCGCGCTCTTCACTTTTGGGGCAATTGCGCTGATGACACCAACTGCGGCGATCACCTGCCTAAAGACCAGAAGCTACGTGTCTTTCAAACATTTGCTAAGATAGATAGATATATAACAGTCATAATTGTTAACTATGTCAACTACTATTACTGATATTGGCACTCTTATTACCCGTCATCCTGGAATTCATGGAGGTTGTCCAATTATTACTGGAACTGGTGTTACAGTACGACGAATTGCTATCTGGTATAAGCAAGGTTTGAGAGCAGAAGAGATTGCTGCACGAATTGAGCATTTAAGCATTGCACAAGTTTATGGAGCATTAACTTACTATCATATAAATCGAGAAGAAATTGATAATGATATTGCTGTAGAAGAAGCAGAAGCAGATCGGATAGAGTCATTACATAGAGCAAGCAGACAGTCGTGAGTCAAATTCGTTTGTATATGGATGAGGATTCTAGTGATACTGCATTAGTGCTAGCTCTGGAAAATCGAGGTATAGATGTCATCACAACTCTAAGTGTAGACAGATTGAGCTTTCCTGATGAAGAACAATTAATCTGGGCGAGGTCGCAAGGCCGCGTTTTATATACTTCTAACATTCGGGATTTCTATAGTTTACACACAGCTTTTTTAACTCAAGAACAACCTCACTCAGGAATGATTTTAGTACAGCAGCAACATTACTCAATCGGAGAACTGATGCGCGGTATTTTGAGATTAGTTGCAGCGTTCATCAGCAGAGGAAATGGAAAATCAAGTAGAGTTTCTTAGCAGTTGGATAGAGGTATAAACGTAATACCATACTCAATCACTCACAAGGAACGACAAATTTTCATCGGGGCGAACAACACTAGCGCCCCTAAGACTGTGGTTTCTTTAAGAAGAAAATTTCTGTAAATCCCCTGCCTGAATTCATTCGCGGGGATGCCTGTGACTCACACCTGTCTTCTTACGATTCCGTGGCTAAATATGCGCGAAGCACTTCTGCAACAGTCCAAGCTTGGGCAATACACCCTCTCGGAGTCATCGGGGCATCACCATCAAAAATTTCACTGAGACTACCAAGCCCGTGGGCAGTCAGGTGATTTGCCATTGGTTCAAGAAAGCTCCGAACTTTAACTGGGTTTTGAAACACACGCAAATGTGCTAACACAAAAGGACCTAATAGCCAACCCCAAGTTGTTCCTTGGTGATAAGCACCGTCTCGAGTCCGTTGATCTCCACCATAGTGTCCTTGGTATTGAGGATCATTGGGAGCAAGCGATCGCAACCCATGTGAAGTTAGGAGTGTTCGTCCACAAACCTCTACAACTGCCTTTTGCTGTTCAGGAGTTAATGGACTTTCCGGCAACGATACTGCTAATATCTGATTAGGTCGTAGCGATGCGTCATCACCGTTAGGTCCATCTAAAACGTCATAGCAATAGCCACTCGATTTGTTCCAGAATCGCTGAAAATGCTCAGATGAACGATTAGCAAGCGTCTCATACTCTTCATATGGCTTACCAATCTGACGAGCAAACTTCACCATTGTTCGCAAAGCATTATACCACAAAGCATTAATTTCTATAGGTTTGCCAATCCGAGGCGTGACAACCCAATCGCCCACTTTAGCATCCATCCAGGTGAGTTGTACACCTGCTTGTCCTGCGTAAACTAACCCATCTGTTGAGTCAACGTGAATATTGTAACGAGTGCCACGAACATGCCAGTTAATAATATCTGCCAATACTGGAAAGAGTTCTTGAATAAGCGCCTCTTCTTTTGTTGCTGCATAATAAAGCCGTACTGCTTCAAAATACCACAGAACGGCATCTACCGTATTGTATTCTGGTGCGTCTCCAGCATCAGGGAAGCGATTGGGCAACATTCCCTGATCTACATACTTGGCAAAGGTTTGCAGAATTAAGCGTGCGATTTCTGGGCGACCTGTAGAGAGGGTGAGACCTGGTAGACTAATCATAGTGTCGCGTCCCCAATCGCTAAACCAGTGGTAACCTGCAATCACAGTCTTACCATTTTGTTGATTGGGCAATGAACGGTTGACAATGAATTGGTCAGCAGCTAGTAGCAAATGATTCACCCACTCTGGAGTTTCTTTAGCAGCAGAGGAGCGACTGTTTTTCCAAACTCTTGCTAAAGAGTGCTCATAAGTGCGGCGAATTTCTAACGCTCCTGCACCATCTAAGTTAGGGTTTCTTTCAGTACTGGCGATAAAGGTGAAGGATTCACCCTCTTGTAGCGTTACTTCAAACGTTGCTGCATGAAAATGATCTTCCTTGTCGCTTAGTCCTCGGTAACGTTCTGCTGCTAAGTCAAATCCATAGTACCACTTACTGATTTGTGTTGCTATACCATGATTCGATAGAAGATACAATGGTACAGCATTTGTCAAAGCAGTTATACGTATTCCCTGCTCCACAGAATCAATAGTCATTTGCCAACTCCCGGCTTGAGTACTACCGTGATAATCGCGGTAATTCACCAAAGCCTTGAGTGTGAGTAGCATTGGTTTGCTTGCACGACGTAGATCGTAACGTACATACGTCGTGTTGGCTTGTGGCTGCATCCACACCCGCTTTTCTAAGAGAGCATCACCACAGGCAAATGTCCAGACAGGAATAGTGCCCTCCAATTGAAAGCGTTCAATGTGACTCAGCCCTTCAGCATCGATACTTCCACCCGCCCAACGATTAGCGTAAAGGGGATAAGAGTGTTCATCGTATAAAGCTATTTCATCTAACTTTGTCAGTAAAAGGGTTCGATCCACTGGCGGCTTTAAGGCTGCGACTAAGAGCCCGTGATAGCGCCGCGTCAACAGGTTTGCTACAGTACCTGAAGCATAACCACCGATTCCGTTCGTTACCAACCACTCTCGCGACGAAGCTGTATCCAGGTTGCTACAAATTTCTCGTCCAAAGTTAATACTCATGAAACATTACAGGATTTTGAAGGCGAATGTTATCTTTATAACCGTTCGCGATCGCAAAGTATTAGGAGTTCAGCTAATGCGACTATCTTGTTTGTAAGGGACTCGAACGTTTTTGAAAATACAACGGTAATCGGGAGAATGAAAAAGTTTGCAAGTCAGTAGCGATCGCTCACCCATAGATATGAGTTGAAAGATGCCAACAGCAGCCATAGCTCCCAATGGTGGAGCGATACAGTAAAGCCACTGATACTGCCAAATCGGTGTCAATAAAGCGGGAGCAATACTGCGTGCCGTATTCAAACTGGTGCCAGAGATTGGGGCTCCCAACCAAACCATTGTTGCCACAAGCAACCATACCATAAGTGGTGTCCAGCGCATTAGCCTGTGACTGCTTAAAAACATAAAGATAGACAGCACCAGCAGACATGTCATCACCACTTCAGCTAGAAACACGTACCAGATAGCATAACCGTTTCCTGGTAAAGTTATGCAATTGTTGATACTAGCTGCGTAGCGTCCCCATACAACCTTTATTAACAAACAACCGATAATTGCGCCCAGAAATTGGGCGATGACATACCCAACTAAATCTAGCTTATGCATCTTGCCTTGTAGCCAGAAAGCCAATGATAAACAAGGGTTGAGGTGAGAGCCACTCAGTTTACCCAAAGGTGAAATTGAAAAAAGTGATCCACTTCCAGCAAAGATCAGCCCATTAATTAGCAATCGAATGCTAGGATTGGGTACCAAGTGTTCCATTGGTAAACCCTTACCAAAATTGAAGGTAATTATACTAAATCCAACAAAGATATTGAATGCAGTTCCTAGCATTTCCGCAGCATATTCTTGCCAGTGCAATTGCTTCCAAGCTTTGAAAAAATGCATTGTTGTTTTCCAAGCAGCTAATTAGAGCATGTTACATAGGGTACACCAAAATAATAAAATTTGTTGCGAAATGCGTAACCTGCTCTTACACAATGCTTTCGTGCATTAGCTATGGAAAACACTATATGCTATCATAAAATGTTTTTTCAGTCATCCAGTCCCAAAGGTGATATATGTAGCATCAAGCAAGCGTGCTTGCGGTGGGTTGGAATATCTGTCGGAAAGCCGCAATTCGTGCGATCGCTCTTTCAATAGTTGAGGCTCAGTCGGTAGAGTGCTACGAGCGCACTGTAGAAGTTACGAGTTTGAGTCTCGTATTCTTTTGCACTCTCCTGACTTCAGGCACAGACGCTATGTGTCTTTCCTCTGAGGGGTTTTCAGCCTAATTTCTTATATATTTTCTCGCTTGATTTATAGTTACTCGTTTGCTTGAATTCACGAAGCAATTCTATTTGTGTCCGCGCTACTTGCCCACCTTTCTGCCAATCCTTTAAGAATTTCTTCAACTTCACTATGGCTAGCAAATAATACTCGAGCACGCCATGAAGTTTCGCCTTCACGAATCTTCAACCAGAAGCCATCTTGAAACTCTTTTGGCATCTGAGCTAGTAAATCAAAAAATTCTCCCGCCTCCAAGTCTAGTTTGCCTGTGCGAAACCGACTGAGCCGACTTTCGTGGATTCCAGTCCAAAGGCTAACCTGCTTGGCTGAATAGTTAAAAGCCAACAATAATTGATTAAAAATTTCTTTGTGCTGGATCATAGCAACATATCTTTACTAAGATATTGTCAATTTAGCAACTTTATTTTATATAATTGCTATATCGGCAATTTTAAGTTGTTGACGGGATTAACTAATTAATGAATGAAACAATATAAGCATTTAGATCATAGCACTTTTCACCTTTACCGCATTACTTGTATAGGTGATTGCGAGCTTGATTGTTTTGAACCTTGTACTCACTTTAATAAGTCAGCCTCCAACCGGATGCGTGCGGGAGGCTACTTGAGAGCCAACGCCAATAGAGGAAAACTAGCTCCTTAGTAACTGTACCGGAGAAGAGAGGATATGGCGTTGCGCGATTTTCTACTCATTCGAGATTAGGCTCTCTTGCCTTGAAACCCAAATATATATTCCCGGCATCCGCGCATTGATGCTGTTATTTGTGAATGCCTATAATTATGAGTCTCAATTTAGCTTCGACACTAAAGAGCGATCGCCATTTACAAAGTTATTTTAGTATCGGCGAAGAACGCTGGCAAAGCGAACAAACGACAATTCCGAATGCATCAATATCACTTCCTAACCTTCAGATCGATCCAGAATTCAGCAATCTCATTCCCCCTCTATCGCAAGAAGAAAAATCACAACTGGAAGCAAACTTAAAAAAATTTGGTTGTATTGACTCTTTAGTAGTGTGGCAGGGTACGCGCATACTCCTGGATGGACATAATCGCTATTCTATATGTACCCAGCTGCAAATTCCCTACAAAATAGTAGAAATTGAGATTCCAGACAGAGAAGCAGCTATCTGCTGGATTGCTAATCACCAACTCGGAAGGCGTAACATTACACCAGAAACTATAAGTTATCTGCGAGGTAAGCGTTATCTACATTTGAAAGGCAATCGTGAGGATAACCTCAAGCAGAATCTCCCGAACGGAAAAAGTTTCCTATCGGTGGAAGAGGAGGAGGAGCATCTCCCGAACGGAAAGAATTTCCTATCGGTGGAAGAGGAAGTAGGGCAGCTACCGAACGGAAAGAATTTCCTATCGGTGGAAGAGGAGGAGGAGCATCTCCCGAACGGAAAAAGTTTCC
>JAQYWO010000035.1 GCA_029379215.1 Rhizonema sp. PD37 | reverse complement strand
GTATTTTATGTTATTTACAGCTTATTACTAGTTCATACAATCTCCTCTAATCAATCTCCTTCCTTAATAGATTACCTGAGAAATTCTTTGGAAATTTCATCTGGTTATTCTAGCGCAATGAGTCTTGTAGGTAAAAAATATCAATTAGAGCTTGCTATTTCAGATTTCGTCTTTATATTCTGTTTGATGTTTTTTATAATTAAAGAAGGATATCTAAATTTATCTTTCTCCTTATTTTTTGTTTTTCTTTTATCGTTTAAACACGGCTTTACTCGTCAGGATAATCATGTTGAAATATTTGCGACAGTAGTCCCGCTAATTGCCTCACTATTAATCTTAAAGATTTCAAGATATCGCTATCAAAAAATAGCTTTCTGTTTCTTTGTCCTGATACTGACAGCTTCTTTTTTTATGTTTCCGGTAGTAAAGGATAGAGCGGAAAAGCTAATGCCTTACCAAGTGATAAATAACCTAGCTTTTCTCTCTGATATAAAAAAACTACAATTAAAACTAAAGCAAGAGACAATAAATGAATTAGCTCAGGTTCAGCTTCCTAATAATGTTAAAAGAATGGTGAACGGAAAGCCAATAGATATCATCCCTTGGGAAATTTCGCTAGCTCCTGCTAATCAACTTAACTGGAGACCAAGACCAATATTCCAATCTTATTCTGCCTATACAACTACTCTTGATAATATAAACTTTGATAGCTTGTCAAAAGAAAACAGAGATTATCTTTTTTATCAATTTCTAGCGATCGATGGAAGACATCCTTTTTTTGATGAACCTAAGACGTTTTTTTATATTTTTTGCAATTACAAACCATCTGCTGAGATACCCGGTTTTGTCAAAACTCCTAAGCTCTCGAATATAGTCCTTTTGGAAAAGAGTAACGAGGGACGATGCTCACCGACTTCTGTTAGTGAAATATCATCAATTGCCTGGGATTCACCTCATTCTGTAGAAGCTAGCAATAATGAAACTATTATTCGCGCAAACTTTAAGTTTCAGTATTCTCTTGTCGGAAAAATATATAAAACCCTCTTTAGAGCACCACGTGTAATGATGAAGATAGATTATATAGACGCATCCGAAAAGACTTACAGGATTATTCCAGAAAATTCGGAAAACGGCGTTATAGTTAGTCACCTCCCCAGAGACGATAACGAAGCTTTGTCGTTCTTGCAAGGAAAGTTACCGACACGCGTTAAGTCATTCAGTTTCCATACAAATAACTCTCTTTTGTATACACCGCACATAGAGATGAGTTTTTCATCAGATAGATTACGTCATTAACTAATAAATCCAATGAGCAGACGAATTTTAATCACCGGTCGGGCAGGTTTTGTTGGTAGTGCTTTGGGTTTAGGGCTTGCTCAACGCTATCCTGACTGGCAAATAATTGCTTTAGATAACTTAAAGCGACGGGGTTCAGAATTGAATTTACCTCGCCTCAAACAAGCAGGTATTCAGTTCGCTCATGGCGATATTAGAAATCGAGAAGATTTAGATGCCGTAGCACTTCAACCTGATTTGATTTTAGAATGTTCGGCTGAACCTTCAGTGTTAGCTGGATACACATCCCCTGGTTATATGTTACAAACGAATCTAGTAGGAACAATTAACTGCTTAGAATTAGCTCGGCAAACTCAAGCAGATTTTATTTTTCTGTCTACTAGTCGGGTTTATCCAATTGCTTACCTCAACGCTTTAGAATTTACAGAAACAGAAACCCGTTTGGAACTTACACAACAACAGCCTTTACCAGGCGCATCAAGTGAGGGTATTTCTGAAGAGTTTCCCTTAGATAAAGCACGCTCTCTCTACGGAGCGACAAAGCTAGCTTCAGAATTACTGATTGCTGAATATGCCGACGCCTACGGATTGAGAACTCTGATTAATCGCTGTGGGGTATTAACGGGAGCTTGGCAAATGGGCAAAGTCGATCAAGGTGTTTTTGCCTTGTGGATGGCATTTCACTACTTCCAAAAACCTTTAAAATACATCGGTTATGGAGGTACAGGTAAACAAGTCAGAGACTTTTTGCATGTAGCAGATTTACTAGATTTGATCGACTTACAGATTCACAGTTTAGAAAAATTAAAAGGACAGACTTTTAACGTGGGTGGTGGTGTTAATAACACGCTTTCACTCTACGAAACAACTCAGCTTTGCCAAGAAATTACTGGAAATAAAGTTTCAATTACCCCTATTCCAGAAACTAGAATCGGTGATGCTCCTATCTTTATTACAGACTCGTATAAAGTGATGACTGCTACTGGTTGGCAACCTAAAAGAGATGCGAAAATGACTCTCACTGAAATTTATGAGTGGATTCATCAATTTGAGCAACAAGTCAGTTATATTTTTAATTAAAAGTTTCCATCAGCGTCAAATTTTGGACTTTGGATAAAAATTACAAAGTTTGCATCAAAAATCTGCATAACGAATTGTCTCAGTTCGTATTTGAACTGAAGTAAATGTCCAATCCACCTACATTTCAACTCCTCAGGAGTAAGAAATCTATATAGGGAGTCAGGAAAATTCAGACTTAGATATCTCCGACTCAGTACCTACGCCTACACGTTTCAATCACTACTAACTCATACCTTACACCTGCTTATTAGAGTGTTAATTGCTTGATAAACGTGCCAAGTTTCTCAAGCTTTTGATGTCGTGTGGCGACACATTTACTAAAGTTCTTTGCGATAAACCTTTCCAGTTAAAAAATTGCTACTTGTCCAACTGAAAAAGCGTCTCAATTTTTTGTTATATTACTTGACAATTTCCAAAATTATGCTGTCCAATCTCTATCAGATTGCTATTCGCTATTGTATTTGCTAAATAGATGATTGGCAGATGCAATAATTTGTATGAAATTCTGCTGCTAGTTCGTAAATTTTTATTTATTTTAGTTTCAGCCTTCTTGCTTTCTTAGTGCAAATCAATTTCAATACTTACCTATACTAGCTCATTTATAAAATACAGTGGCCCTCCGGGAGTCAGAGGACAATAATGAAATTTAAACAGCTTGTTCCGAGTTTGTTGCTGACAAGTGTTTTTGTGGCGTTACTCACAACTCCGGCAAAAAGTCAGGAAAAATTATCAATAGCTGTTGACAAAAGTACGACATCTACTGATAACAGGAGTTCTACTCAACTCGCAACTCTGGGTACCAAGATACCGCACGTTAAATCGATCACGGAAATAAAGCGACTAAGTGAGATAAAGCGCCCTTCCCAAAGTGCCCAAACGTTACTAGTGCAGTCGCCAACACCACAGAACACGCCTACTACTGAAATCGTGCAAGTAACAGGGGTTAAGGCAAATCCTACCAACAAAGGATTGGATCTGATTTTACAGACATCTTCGGGGCAACAGTTACAACTGCTAAATCGCAGTGCGGGAAAAAGCTTTATCGTTGATATTCCGTCTGCTCAACTGCGCCTACCCTCGGGTCATGGATTTATATTTCGCTCCAAAGCGCCAATTGCAGGCGTGAGCGAGATCATAGTGACTAATTTTAATGCCAATACTATCCGGGTGACGGTAACAGCTGAGGCGAAACTACCAACTATCGAGTTGTTTGACAGTCCTAACGAGGGTCTGATTTTCAGCGTGGCGAGCACTACACCCGTGGCGCAACAGGTGCAACCATCTACACAACAACCACAAGTGCAGCAGCAACAGAGTCAAACACAGCCAAGTCAACCATCATCTACTGGTGATGAAGCGATTGAGTTAGTCGTTAGAGGCGAAGTTGATGGATATAATCGCCCAGACGCCAATACTGCCACCCGCACCGATACGCCACTGCGTGACATTCCTCAATCGATTCAGGTGATTCCTCAGGAGGTACTTAAAGACCAACAGATCACGCGAATTGAAGATGCTGTGCGTAATGTTTCAGGCGTAACGCCTACGGCTGGATATGGTGGCTCAAATGGGAATTACACAATTCGCGGTTTTTATGCAGATAACAACCTCAGAAACGGTTTTAGAGATCCCAGCTTTGTCACCTTCACCGACCCCGCAAATATTGAACGAATCGAAGTACTCAAAGGTCCAGCTTCAGTTCTCTATGGCCGGATTGATCCTGGTGGTGTGGTAAATTACGTCACGAAAAAACCCTTAAGTGATCCTTATTATGCAGCACAGTTTGACATCGGAAGTTACAGCTTTTATCGTCCTGCCATCGATTTATCTGGACCGTTGACGGCTGACAAAAGGTTGCTATATCGGCTCAACGTGGGCTATGAGAATGCGGGGAGTTTTCGCGACTATGTTAACCATGAAACTTACATTATTGCCCCAGTTTTCACTTATAAAATTAGTGATAAGACGAGTTTGACGTTGGAAGCTGAATACAACAAATATAACGGGACTTTTGATCGTGGCTTTACGCCAGATGCCGTTCGCTTGAACCTTCCAAGAAGTCGTTTCCTAGGAGAACCAGGTGCTGATTATACTAGAGAGGAAACGAGGATAGGTTACATTCTTGACCACCACTTCAGTAATAATTGGCAAATCCGCAATGCGTTCTCTGCACAAATTGCAAACGATAGAGCGATTGGTGTCACTCCATCTTCCGTCAGTGAAGATGGATTAATAAATCGGACCAACCAAGATGTCCCAGATTATGCAAGAAGCTATTCGTTGCAAACTGATTTAGTCGGCAAATTCAACACTGGCTCGATACAGCATCAGCTACTCTTTGGTGTTGAACTTGCCAGGGATATTTTTGATTACGACTTCAAACTTGGTTCATTTCCCTCAATTGATCCATTCAATCCGGTTTATGGCAGAACTCCGATTTCCAGAGTCTTTGATAGTGATGATTCTAAAGATAGAGCAAAAACAGATACATTGGGAATTTATCTCCAAGACCAAGTGACTTTATTAGCGAATCTCAAATTGCTTGTGGGAGGACGCTATGATATCGCTCAATTTAATGACAAATTCACAGATCTTCTCGCCAATACACAACAATTAACCAATCAACAGTTTGATGCTTTTTCTCCTCGTTTTGGACTAGTATACCAACCCATTCAGCCAATCTCGCTTTATGCAAGTTATAGCCGTTCCTTCAAGCCGAATACTTCTTCAAAAACTGTCAATGGAGCATTAGTAGAGCCGGAAAGAGGCACTCAGTACGAAGTTGGCGTGAAAGCGGAAACGTTGAATGGAAAGCTATCCGGAACACTAGCCTATTTCGATATTACAAAGACTAACGTTGCCACCACTGATCCGAGTAACCCTAACTTCTCGATCACTGCGGGTGAAGTCAAGAGTAGAGGTATCGAACTAGACATTGCAGGTGAAATTCTGCCGGGTTTGAATGTGATTGCTTCCTATTCTCATAATGATGCCTTTGTGAGCCAGGATAATAGCCTACCTAGAGGCGATCGCTTGATTGGTGCCGCAAGGAATCTTGCTAGTCTGTGGACAACGTATAAAATCCAAAATGGTGATTTAAAGGGGTTAGGATTTGGTGCTGGCGTATTTTTTGTTGGAGATCGCGAAGCCCAACTACCTAATAATGTCAAACTTCCCTCTTACCTCACCACTGAAGCCACAATTTTTTATCAACAAAAGAATTGGCGATTTGGTTTAAACTTCAAGAATATTTTTAACACCAAATACTACAAGACTCAAGGCTACTTTGTCGATGCGGGTGCGCCGTTCACAGTCATTGGAAACATTTCAGTTAATTTCTAATAACCTGATTTTTGCGTGGAGAATGGCTGATGTTTGAATTAGCTCGCTGATCAAAATCCAGTCATAGAAAAGTATTAGTATTTTTCGGAGATATCTCTTACCGATAAATAAATCAAGAGCCGTGTGTCTAAATATTGTGAGAAGTCTAGGGGACGGAAGCTTCCCCTAGCAGAAGCAAACGCTTGGGGTTACACATACGGCTCTTTATTTACGAATGTTCGGTGGCATACCTATAATTGTAGGAGTACTCTTTACAAGTAAGGTATTTGAGCACAGACTTTCTTTTCAACGTAAAATTATGAGTTTCAGCCAGAGCGAATTAGGACGCAGAAAGCATGGGTTTAAGAGCGATAGAGTCATGTTAGTAGCATTAGCTAAAATGCTCACTGAAAGTAGGAGCTATTGCGTTCGTTTTCCATCACTGGGGTTGCATGGCGAGTTGTTGTAGATATTGAAGATCTCGCTGCCCGTCGCCTAACTTACGTAGTGAAGCAGCAAACTCTAGCAAGATACCATCAGGATCAAAGAAATAGAATGAGGAGATAAACGTACTTGAGTCGGGTGAAGCTACGTAACCCTCAGGCACATCTGCATGATGTAAAACTGGCGTTACTTTAACTCCCTTAGCGACTAACTTGGCTCTGTACTCTTCAACTTTTTCTACTGAAACATTAAATGCTACATGATTCATAGAGCCATGTGCAGTCATAATATCACCAGTAGATAAGGCATCTGGTTTGACAGAAGAGATACCTGGTACTGCTTCTGGTGCTTGTGGGAACCAGAAGAAAGCTAAAGCATCCCCATTGCCAATATCAAAAAAAAAGTGCTGCCCGCCCCCTGGTAGTTCGATGGTCTTGATCAAAGCAAGACCAAGGGTGTTACTGTAAAAATCTACAGTGCGGGCCATATCTTTGCAAACTAAAGCTAAATGGTTTATTCCTTGTAATTGAAACTCTTTCATATCACTTATGGGCACTATCTAATTAAACTAGGAAATTTTGACACATAGGATTTTCTAATTATAATGTTTTTGGCATCATAATTCACTAGTTAATTGGGCGAAATAGTACAATTCACACAGGATCACGGTGAAGATGGCATGTCTCACCGTTTGCTCCTACGGTGTGGTTGATTTACCTGAAAAGTGGGACAATAGCTTGTAATTTCTATCAGTAAAAGTTTGTTACTATTCAAATAAGCGATCAACCCACTCAGTACAAAAGTCGATATAAGTACAGACTAAGCGAGATAGTTGCTTAGAGGATGGATATAGTAGATTTAGTTCTTGAGTGGGTAACGGATAATCTGCGAGTAGTTTCTTCAACCGTCCGCTAGCTAGATGCTCTTTGATTAAGAAAGGGGGCAGTTCAGTAACACATGTACTGGCTATAACTAACTTCAGGAGATGAAGATAATCATTGACTTGTAAACTGGGAGCAATCTGAATCGACTCATCTCCTAATGACCATTTTATCTTATCCGCTCGGTCGTTCCAACTAGCAATTGGCATTGTGAGAAGTTGCTCTGGTTGGGAAGGTTCGCCATATTTTTCGAGAAAATCTGGGCTAGCAACGAGCTGATGACGATATTCACCTAACTTTCTGGCAATAGTCTGATGATCCTTGCGATCGCCAACTCTTAAAGCCACATCAATACCATCCTCAATCAAATTAACTTTGCGTTCAGTGATAAAAATTTCGAGCTTAACTTTGGAATAGCGCATTTGAAAGTCTTGTAGCAGTTCTTGCCAAGGAAGAAATGTTGGCGGCAGAGAGAGCCGTAGCGTCCCTGTGAGTTCCTGCTGCTGATTTTCCAGGATAGACACGCCAGTTTCAAACGCCTCAAACCCGCGAGCCGCATATTCATAAAACTTTGTACCTGCTTCAGTCATTCGCAGGTGGCGTGTAGAACGTTCTAAGAGTCGAATGCCGAGATCTTTTTCCAGTTCGGCAATCCACCGACTTACGGTTGCCACCGGAGTATTTGTCCGTCGGGCAGTCTCCGAAAAGCTACCAAACTGAACTACTTTGACAAACAAAGCAGCCGAGTTGAAGTTCATTCTATCTTTCCATATTTGAGAAAATACTTCTCAATTTTACCTACTACCCATCATATCTAAGAATATGTACACTGCTGAACAGGTTAAAAAAACCTCAATTCAGGAAATTATTTATGAAACAGATTCAAGAAGTTCTTCAAGAATATGAGCAGGTTTTGAACGTGTCAGATGCTAATGCAGTGTTGGCACTTTACAGCAGTGATCCGATATTCATGCCACAATTTGCACCTGCTCAAGTAGGCCGCGATGCAGTTCTTGATACATACAAGCAAATTTTTCAAACTATCCAACTCCAGGTTAAATTTACGATCCATGAGGTACAGCCAATGGGGGAACTTGCCTATGCACGCACTTCATCATCAGGTACGGTTACTGTTTTAGCCGATAACAAAACTACGTCTGAAGGAAATAATGAGATGTTTATCTTCAAGCAGGAGAACGGCAATTGGAAAATTCATCGATATTTGTTTGCCTCTTCACAGGCATCTAATTAACTCATACAATTAGCTGTACTGGCTTGCAAACATATAGCCGATTGCATTTATGATTAGTTACACCAAATTGTCAGGGCGAAGGGCTTTCCTCGCTTGTACAAATGTACTTCACTCAATTGCAATCCGCTATAACCCTATAAAGTCACTCTCCGGGAAGGCTGTCGCTAGAAGCCTTATGAGGCAATCAATACAAGCTATACTATTAGAAGAAAATTGGGCTTGTGTTTGTTATTAGAAAAGAATTGCGCGTTGGCGAAAGCCCGCCCTTGGCATCGCCTGCTATGCAAAAGCTCTAGAACTTAGAAATGGCAAATGTTTAAGGGAGAGTGACTTTATAGGGATAAATGTTTCTACCTACAGACAACAAACTATTCTGTGATGGTGTTCATTCAGAAACGAAGTTTCACGCTATACAACGACCTAATTCAGCAGATGATTAACGTTATGAAAGCAATTGTTTTAGAATCTCCCGGTGATCCGACAGCTCTTCAGTTACAAGAGATGACAAAACCATCTCCTCAGCCTGGATGGGTGCTAATCAAGGTCAAAGCCTTTGGTCTTAACCGTTCTGAGATATTCACGCGTCAAGGGCACTCTCCCAGTGTTAAACTTCCCCGAGTTTTGGGAATAGAGTGCGTTGGTATTGTCGAAGCCGCCCCTGACACCCCATTTCAGCCTGGTGAGAAGGTAGCAGCAATTATGGGAGGCATGGGACGAGAGTTTGATGGTAGTTATGCCGAATACACCTGTGTCCCGCAAGCCTGTGTATTTCCAATTAAAAGCAACCTCGATTGGTCAGTGTTAGGAGCCATTCCGGAAATGTTCCAGACGGCTTACGGATCTCTCATCTCCGGTTTGGGCGTACAGGCAGGGCAGACGCTATTAATTCGGGGGGGTAGCTCATCAGTGGGTATGACTGCAACACACCTTGCTAAAGAGCTGGGGCTAACCGTTGTGGCGACTACTCGCAATTCTTCTAAAGTAGAAGCCTTGGAAGCAAATGGGGCTGATCGAGTTGTCATAGATACAGGAGCGATCGCAACCTCTATCCGTCAGAATTTTCCCCAGGGGGTTGATCGCGTTTTGGAACTGGTAGGCACTTCTACCCTGCTGGATTCTCTCCAATGTGTTGCCCCTGGTGGTATTGTCTGCATGACTGGTATTTTGGGTAACGCCTGGACATTAAAGAAATTTTCGCCAATGGATGATATTCCTCACACCGTAAGATTGACCGTTTATACTGGAGGTAGTCAAGATTTGTCTATTGAATACTTGCAACGTTTTATTGATGGTGTAGAAGTGGGGCAAAACAGGGTCAATATAAACCGTGTTTTTCATCTGGACGAGATTGTTGAAGCCCACCAATATATGGAATCTAATCAAACAACAGGAAAATTAGTAGTATTAGTAAATGAGTCGTAATGTAGAGCTTTGCGATCGCTGTGGGGAGGGTTTCCACATCGCTTGCAGCGATCGAGTAGCCAACGTTCTTTACCGGACATGGCACTCTGTGTCAGTTTCTCTAACATTGTCCCAATTAGGCTCCGAAGCGAAATCGCTCGACTAAAAAATATACAAAAACTTGGGTTTTAGTAGGAGTGTAAGTAGGTATGCGGGAAAATTTACAACTATATAACGAAATGTAAATTTTTTGAAATTGGCTCGTAGTTGAGGACAGTACGTCCAAGTGTTTCCCAAGCGAAGAATCTGTCCGTGCGCTGTCTCCGATCTTAACAGCAACAAACTATTTTCGGTTTATATGCACTCGCTACTATATCGTTCAAAGAGTGCCAAGGCAATCAGATCTCCTGAGTTAATTTCTCTGCGTTACAGGTTTCATTATTTGACTTCTGTAAGTATATTGCGTATACTTGCTCATATAAGCTACTGAAAAGGAGCAACACTATGAGTGAAAGCACACTCGGCGGCCGATTCACGTTCCCCGGCACGTCATTGACAGTCCAACGGATAGGCTACGGTGCGATGCAGCTAGCCGGCGAGGGCGTGTGGGGGCCGCCGAAAGACCCAGACGGTGCCGTCGCCGTCCTCCGCGAGGCAGTCTCGGCAGGCGTGAACCATATCGACACGTCGGACTTCTACGGCCCGCACATCACTAACCAGATTATTCGGCAGGCGCTGCACCCATACCCCTCGGAGTTGGTGATCGTCACCAAGCTCGGGGCCCGCCGCCCATCCGATAAGTCGTGGCAGCCGGCAATCTCGCCCCAAGATCTGACCGCAGGCCTCCACGACAACCTCCGCAACCTGGATCTGGAGGCGATCGACATCGTCAATTACCGTGCGATGGGGTCGGTCCATGGTCCCAAGGAAGGGTCTATCGCCGAGCAGGTGACGGTGCTGGCCGACCTTCAAAGCAAGGGGCTGATCCGCCACATTGGGCTGAGCAATGTCACGACCGCCCAGGTAGCCGAGGCTCAGGCAATCACCGACATCGTTTGCGTGCAAAACAACTACAATCTTGCCCACCGTCAGGACGACGTCCTGATCGACGACTTAGCCAGACAGGGCATCGCGTATGTGCCGTTCTTCCCGCTCGGTGGGTTTACGCCGCTACAGTCGTCCACCCTGTCAGACGTCGCGGGTCGGCTCGGGGCCACTCCGATGCAGGTCGCGCTGGCGTGGCTGCTGCACCGATCGCCCAACATTCTACTGATCCCTGGCACATCGTCAGTCGCCCACCTGCACGAGAACCTTGCCGCAGGGCAGTTGAAGCTGTCGCCACAAGCCCTGACGGAGTTGGACGGAATTGCCGCAGCAGCGGTGGCGGTGGAGCATTGATTACCGCAGCCTCTCTAGTTCTCTCTCTCCTTGTACCAACAGAGGAAGTCGGCGTGTCAAGAGGTCCATATGTCCCCCACTGACGCCCCGCTCACCCGCGATCAGATCCTGAGTACGGCCGAGGACGTCATCCGCCGATTCGGCCCGACCAAGGCGACCGTAGTGGACGTAGCACGGGCGCTGGGCGTGAGTCATGCGGCCGTCTATCGGCATGTGGCAAGCAAGGCCGAGCTGCGAGATCTGGTCGTCGGTCGATGGGTAGAGGCGACCATGCCCCCACTGCGTGCCATCGCCGCCCTACCGGGTCCAGCCCCGCAGCAGTTACGGCAGCTGTTCGACGCCCTGATCGCCGTCAAACGCCGCCGGGCCGCCGACGACCCGCAGCTGTTCGCCACCTATCGGACGCTGGCGGCTGACGCTCAGTCCGTCGTCGCCGCCCACGTCGATGAGTTGGTCGAGCTGGCCGCAATGATTATCCGCTCCGGCGTGAAGGAAGGCACGTTCCGCACCTTTGATCCCCTGGCAGCCGGCCGGGCGGTGCTGGTCGCCACGTCCTGGTTCCACCACCCGGTCCATACCGCCGAATGGGTTGACCAGTCCATCGACACAGTGTACAACGACGTGTGGGAGCTGCTGATGGACGGGCTGTGTGTCGCCAAGAGTCAGTGACGCTGCCTTAGATCGCTACGGCTGCCAGAGGAAGGGAAACCCTCAAAGCAGCACTGGTCTCACGGGGACTGCTTTCTCTGTCTCACCGTGACGCTCGTTCGCATGATTGCGTCTCCCCTTGGGAGAAGACACAGCTTAGCTACGAAGATCGCCCCTACCCACTGTATCTGTTGTCTTCTATTAGAGAATTGGTATTACTGCCAAACTAACCCCTAGCTATTTGAATGATGGCATCGAGTCGGGAACGGAACTAAGACCAAAGCGACTTACGCAATTAGTTGTGTCAGTCGTTTTTTCCTGATCGCTACTTACTAACCATAAACGATAGACTAAACTAGTTACTTGTAGTGTTATTCTGTTAAACTCTATCGGATAAATATTTTATGGTTAAAAGACTTTCAGCAGCAGTTTACGGCATGGGGACGACACCAACTGTAGCTCCTGAACGGTCTAGTGAAGTCACCCGTAAGCTCTATCCCAATTATAAAGTGATCGTTTTAAATGATGACTTTAACACATTTCAGCACGTCTCTGAGTGTCTGAAGAAGTACATTCCAGGGATGACGAACGATCTGGCTTGGGAACTGACCAATCAGGTGCATTATGAAGGTCAAGCAATTGTCTGGACTGGTCCTCAAGAACCTGCAGAACTTTACCACCAGCAACTGCGTCGAGCTGGTTTGACAATGGCCCCTTTAGAGGGTGCTTAACGACAATGGGCAAACGCATCGTCAATACCCATAAGGCGGCTTCTCAAAAAACTGGTAGATTGGTTTGGAATCACTCGACCCACATGCATGGTCTTATCCCTGTTTTAGAACGTCTGGTGCATTTTGATGGAATTCAGACTGTCACTCCAGGAGAGATTGGGCGAGTTAAAGGGCATATGCCCAAGATGCAACTGCGTGTGTCTGTGCCAATTAAGGGAGGCTTTAAGATCATTGCACGCCAAGGGAAAACGGTGCAAGAAGTGTTTATCTTGACTATTTTGGATCGCGAACAACTCGAAGAGGCGATCGCGATCGCTATGAAAAATTAAGCTCATCTCACCCTTAATTAAGAAGTGGGATGAGCGCGTCCATAGACAATCGACGACTGTCGGCAAAGTTGTCTTTTGCACCTCCAGTTCAATCACGCCTAAACAAGCCTTCTTATAATTTGTGTGCAATTAGCCTTCTTGTTTTCATGCCGACGAACAACTCTCTCACTGCAAACACAGGCTCGGGTAATCCTAGATGCAATCGCCTTCACGCCCTTTGAGCAATGCCTTCCTTTGAGCCACGAGTTTGGCAAAATGTCTGCTTGTCCTGGAATTTATGCAATCAGACACAAAACCGATGGGTTGCTTTACATTGGTAAAACCAAGAGTCTGCGAGGTTGCTTCATTGGTGGGCACAAAGCTTTTTTGTGGGCGTGGCTCGACAAATATAGCGATGAAGCGGTTCGTATTGCTGTGCAGCCAATTTCTTACTGGGAAAACCCTACGCTATTATTGGAGCTAGAAGCTATCATCCTGAGAGCTACTGAACCTCCTTATAACGTCCAGATCCCCAGCGAACAGTAAAGCTATGCAAGCAATCATGCCAAATTTTCTATTACACCCTTAGTTTCTATACTGTGTCTGTACAACCACACATCATCATCGTTTCTGAAACGTTTCAGGAATGATGATGGTTGGGAATGAGGGCGATACCCCAATGAACGCCAGGTGCCTACAACAGGAAACCCGTCGCAGGCACTGGCTCCTAATGACAGCGACGGTAGATTAAACCCACCTTTACTCTTGTATGCGGCGAACAGCTAATTTATGTAATGGCAGGCTGACAATACAAGAAAATGTTAAAAAGTATGACAAAGCAGTTGTTATTCTCAAGCTCATCATTACAGTTTCCCAGTCTGGTAATATGATCTTCTGGATGCCAAAAGCGATACAGTAAACAAGCCAATATGAAAAGCACATTCTAAATAGTACTTGCTCTGTCTGCTCGACTTCATCCTTTTGCTGCTTGCGTTTTTGTCTATCTGAAGGCTTCTCAGCAAAATCCCAAAGTAAGACTAGGCCTGCAATACTAGCTACACAAGAAACAGCAACTAAAGAAGTGTGGCTAAATAAGTTTAGTAAATGCATAAGCATTAATCCCAACAGTTTCCTATATAAGAATCAGTCTAAAGGAATAGCCGATTGGGATCTGCAAATAGTTACAAACTGAAATAGATACTGTCAAAAATGTAAAGAATTGTTTATAGATAATGGAAGAAGTGTTAGTGGATATAAGGAAACTTAACGCTTCTTCCAATTAACCATCAACAATCAATCCACTTCTTATTTCTCTTTGAAAGTCCAGACACCATCATCCCAGTCTGTATCTGATGGCGGTGTTTGTAGCCAGTGATGACAACGTTGTAGATACAACATTGCGGCGCTGTCACTTTTGTCAACTTCCAAAACCTTGCTAAACTCAGTGTGGGCAAAGGTAAACTGACGATTCAAGTAATACTCGCGACCTTTATGATAATGCTCAATGACTTGCAATTTTTGACAGGGTATGGGATCGGAACGCAAACCAACCAATTCATAGATAGCGACTGGCTCATTTCTACCTTTAACGCGAATGTAATCTAGTTCTCTCGACCACACAAAATTTTTGCAAGGTTCATACGTCTTATCACTGATAATAATATCACAACCGTACTGTTTGCTAACACTTTCCAAGCGCGAACCCAGATTGACGCCATCGCCAATAGCAGTAAATTCCATCCGCTTGCTAGAACCAATATTACCACTAATAACAACGTCAGAATTAATACCAATGCCGATACTGATTTTCGGTTTGTTATCTGCATAACGACGGGCATTGAATTCCTGCAAGCGATCGCGCATTTCTAGCGATGTTTGCACTGCCATCCAAGCGTGTTCATGCAAAGGTAAAGGGGAGCCATACACAGCCATAATCGCATCCCCAATGTACTTATCAAGAGTCCCTTTGTACTTAAAAACCGCTTCCACCATAGATTCAAAATATTCGTTAAGCATACCGACAACTTCTTCCGCCGCCAAATTTTCCGTCAAAGTCGTATAGCCACGAATATCAGAGAATAAAATCGACACCTCTTTGCGATCGCCACCCAGTTTAGCGTCATCCAACTTCAGTAATTCTTCCGCTAATTCCTGAGTCATGTAACGGTACATCGTACTCTTGAGACGCTTCTCATCACTAATATCATCCATCACCACAAGGGCTCCCCGCACCTGTTGAGAGTCGGTGGCATCAGCAATCGTATTTATCGATAAATTAATACTGTGTTGTTTTTTACTATGAGAAAGAAGCGTGCGATCAGGATAATATTGCTCTTGATCGTTTGAGTCTGCTGTATTTAAAGCTGCTTGACACCACTGACTAAAGTGACCTTCTTTAATATGGATGATATCACTAATCAATAGACCTTCCAAACGGTCATCAGCTTCCAAACCAAGCATTTGCTTAGCACTTTCATTAGCAGCAATAATCAACCCAGCTTTATCAGTCGAAATCACTCCATTAGAGAGACTGCGAAGAATATCACGTTGCATTTGTTCTTGCTGCTTAACCGTAGCAAAAAGCTGAGCATTTTGTAGAGCCACTCCCGCTTGAATATTAAAAGCTTCCATAAACTCTTCATCATGACGATCAAAACTCGCTTGAAAGCACTCAGGTGCTTTTGGCCAAAATCTATGATTATAAGGGGGAAAATCCCCTGATTTCTTCTTATTAACAAGCTGAGTCACACCAATCAACTCTCTATCTGCATTAAACACTGGCATACAAAGTAAACTACAAGTGCGATAGCCGTTTTGCCGATCCATTTGCTTAGCAGTTTCAGAGTCTGGATGATCGTACAAATCAAACATGATATTTAACCTTTCGCCAGAAACAGCCACAATCCCCGCAAATCCTTTACCTAGAGGAATTCGCAACTCCTTAGTCGAACCATCATCCTGAGTAATTGTTGTCCAAAGTTTACCAGCATCGCGATCCAACAACCATAAAGTACTGCGATCAGCATTCATCAGTTCCTTTGCTTCATCCATCACCCGCCTTAGCGTTTCCTCCAAATCAAGACTGCTTTGACTCAGAGACTTAATCGCCTTCATTAGTGCTGCCGCAGCTCTTTGTTTTTGAGTCGCCATATAAAAAGAACGCGACGACTCTAAAATCAGCCTAATGGAAGGAGCAAACTCCTGAAATAATTGTTCATCAGCGCTAGTAAATCCCTCAACATCAATACGTTCTTGTAGCGGAGCCTCTGGATTGTAAGAAGATTTTAGTTTGTTCAGTAATTGCACCACAGCCACTAATTTTCCTTGTTCATTCAACAAAGGGAGAGCCAACATAGTGTAAGTGCGGTAGTCAGTTCTTTTTTCTTGTTCTTGAGCAAAATAAGAGCGCGAATCATCATAAAAATCATAGGGAATATTCACAACTTTCTTGTAAGTTGCCACCTCACCAGCAATACCTTTATCTGCCGGAATGCGAATTTCAAGAGAGCGATCGCCATCACCTTCCGCTAAAATTGACCAGAGTTGTTTTTTCTGCTCATCCAATAAAAATATTGTTGTCCGATCTGCCCCCAATAACTCCCCTGTTTTCAGAGTAATCGAATGCAACATTTCCTGGAGGATAGTTTCAAACCCCTGTGAATCCAACATTGAGAGTGTTTGATTAACAACCTTTAATTTTTGTTCAACCTCAGTAACGACTAATTTAAAGGTATCCTGAGTGAGGGGCGAAAGAAAATTAGAAATCGTTCCTTGTTGTTTGGCAAGATCACCTATAGGAGCAGAGTGAAACTGCAGTTGGTTTTCTTCAATATTGCCAATAGCGATCGTTAAATCTGTAGTTGTCGCGTAACTTTGTTCAACTGACATAACTGGTTTATGATATCAGGTTATATTTTATGAATCATTAATAATGATAAAAAAATGAAATCATTATTGCTTTTACTACGATAAGCTAATTTTTTAAAAGTTTAATATTTCATATAACCAGTTGTATTTCTTCTGGCAATTCAATACAAAATAAGCAATATAAACATAGAAAAAAGAGTAAGTTATGAGAAAGTAAGTAGTTCATTTGTTAGTAGTATGCACACCAGTATTTATAAATTGCTAGAATTAAGAAATGGTGCAAGTCATCCATTCTCCAGCCCAATCAGTCAATTGTGACTGACAATTCTGCTCTGACTACTGTTATAGTTTTCCCAAAAAATCGGTTGAGATAACAGAAAAGATATGATGAACCGCCAAGACGCCAAGGACGCCAAGAGAAGATCAAGAAGAGAGGATGATGCGTTTAATACCGTCTTTTAAAATAGGGACGTTGAAGTTGATTAGAAGACCTAGTGTGTGGTTAGTGGCTCTGAGATAGGATATGACTTGGGCTTCGTTAATGGGAGTCAGTTTCTCTACAGCTTTCAATTCCACAATCAAAACATCACCAATAATAAAATCTGGTTCACCCTCACCAACTTGATGGCTTTTATATCTAACTGCAACTGAAGGTTTAGATTTGTAAGGTATCTCCCGCATCTGAAACTCCAGCTTTAAAGCTTGATGGTACACAGACTCCAAAAATCCCGGTCCTAACACCCGATGCACTTCAATTGCCGCTCCAATCAAGTCATAAGCTAACCTATCTACTTCTAAACTTGGCTCTCTTCTCTTGGCGTCCTTGGCGTCTTGGCGGTTCATTTCCATAAATACTCTCCAAACCCTGTGGCAAAATTTATAAAGTTCTCCCATACTTAATGTTTCCCAACATGACTGAAACAATCACTAACCTCCCCAGTTTGTACGATCCCTTCTCCACTGACGCCAAGTGGCAAAAATTTTGGGAAGACAACCAACTCTACAAAGCAGACGCCAACAATGGTGGCAAACCTTATTGCATCGTCATTCCACCACCAAATGTCACTGGTAGTTTGCACATGGGACACGCCTTCGAGAATACGTTGATTGACTGTTTGATCCGTTACCACCGGATGAAGGGATGCAATACTCTCTATTTACCCGGAACTGATCACGCCAGTATTGCCGTGCAAGCAATTCTGGAAAAGCAACTGAAGGCGGAAGGCAAAACTCGCTATGAATTAGGGCGTGAAAAATTTCTCGAAGGTGCTTGGCAGTGGAAAGCCGAATCTGGAGGAACGATTGTTAATCAGTTGCGACGCTTGGGGGTATCGACAGACTGGTCTCGCGAACGCTTTACTTTAGATGAGGGTTTGTCCAAGGCTGTTGTCGAAGCTTTTGTTCGCCTTTATGAGAAAGGGTTAATTTATCGTGGCGAGTATTTGGTGAATTGGTGTCCGGCTACTCAGTCGGCTGTGTCTGATGTGGAGGTGGAAAATCAGGAAGTTCGTGGGCATCTCTGGCACTTTCGTTATCCGATAGCAGATGGTTCTGGTTATATAGAGGTGGCGACGACTCGTCCGGAAACTATGCTGGGTGATACTGCGGTTGCGGTGAATCCTGGTGATGAACGCTATAAGCACTTGGTTGGTAAGATGCTGACTCTGCCAATTATGAATCGGGAAATCCCTATTATTGCTGATGAGTTGGTTGACCCAACTTTTGGGACGGGTTGTGTGAAGGTGACTCCGGCCCACGATCCCAATGATTTTGAAATGGGTCAGCGTCACAATCTGCCGTTTATTAATATTATGAATAAAGACGGCACTCTTAATGAAAATGCTGGTTCATTCCAAGGACAAGACCGTTTTGTAGCCCGGAAAAATGTGGTTTCCCGTTTGGAGGCAGATGGTTTCCTGGTGAAGGTGGAAGATTATTTGCATTCTGTTCCTTATAGCGAGCGCGGTAAAGTCCCTGTTGAACCTCTTCTCTCTACTCAGTGGTTTGTCAAGATTCGCCCGATGGCAGATCGAACGCTGGAATTCCTCGATGGAAACAATTCTCCGGAGTTTGTTCCTCAACGTTGGACTAAGGTTTACCGTGACTGGTTGGTGAAAATTAAAGATTGGTGTATCTCTCGGCAACTGTGGTGGGGTCACCAAATCCCTGCTTGGTACGTTGTGAGTGAAACTGGCGGGGAAATTACTGATCATACGCCTTTTGTTGTGGCGAAGTCGGAAGCAGAAGCTAGAGAGAAAGCTATATCACAATTTGGAGAAAATGTCAATATACAACAAGATCCGGATGTACTGGATACTTGGTTTTCTTCCGGACTCTGGCCTTTTTCTACTTTGGGATGGCCAGAACAAACTCAGGATTTAGCAACTTACTACCCTACTAGTACTTTGGTGACTGGCTTTGACATTATCTTTTTCTGGGTTGCTAGAATGACGATGATGGGAGGACACTTTACTGGTCAAATGCCATTTAAAACAGTTTACATCCACGGGTTGGTACTGGATGAAAATGGTCAAAAGCAGTCTAAGTCTAAAGGGAATGGCATTGACCCACTGTTGTTAATTGATAAGTACGGTACTGATGCTTTACGCTACACGCTTGTTAAGGAAGTTGCGGGTGTTGGTCAAGATATCCGGCTGGAGTACGATCGCAAAAAGAATGAATCGTCATCGGTAGAGGCGTCCCGTAACTTCGCTAACAAGTTGTGGAATGCGGCGCGATTTGTCATGATGAATTTGGAGGATTTTGGATTATCAGACTCCACAAACTTCAACATCGAAAATCTAGAATTGGAGCTTAGCGATCGCTGGATTCTCTCCCGGTACAATCAAGTTGTCAAACAAACTAATGATTACATTGATAACTACGGTTTAGGAGAAGCCGCGAAGGGACTTTATGATTTTATCTGGGGTGACTTTTGCGATCTGTACATTGAACTTGTCAAATCGCGCTTGCAAAAAGATGCTGAGCCTATATCAAGGCGGGTAGCACAACAAACTCTTGGCTGTGTGCTGGAAGGTATTTTAAAACTACTTCATCCTTTCATGCCTCACATAACTGAAGAAATTTGGCATACCCTGACTCAGCAACCAGTAGATTCCAAGCAGAGTTTGTCTTTACAACGCTATCCAGAAGCAGAAACAAATTTAATTGACCTAGCTTTGGATGAACAGTTTGAACTGCTTGTTGGTACAATTCGCACGATTCGCAATTTGCGAGCAGAAGCAGATATTAAGCCAGGGGTGAAAGTGACAGTACATTTGCAGACAGACAGTCACAAGGAACGGCAAATTCTTCATGCTGGACAGTCTTACATTAAAGATTTAGCAAAGGTGGAGACTTTGACGATCGCTCTTGAGCAAAAGCAAGAGACAATTAAGCACAATAAAATAAGTTGGACGAACATAGGAGGAATTATCGGCGCAGTTTTCTTACTAAGAATAAGTTTTGCTGTGGTAGATGCAATTAATGACATTCCCTTATTAGGGAATTTCTTCAAAGTAGTTGGGATTGGTTATTCTACGTGGTTTGTTACTCGAAATTTACTCACAAATAAAGCTAGACAAATGTTTTGGAAACAGGGGTTTAACCCAACAGAGGCTCAACAGTTTCAAAAACTGGAGAACGAACCAGAAGAAGTGGCAGCTGGTGTTGTTGGGACAATACAAGTACTCCTTCCCCTAGCTGGGGTAGTTGATACCGAAGCACTACGTACTAAACTTGAGAGAAGCTTCAACAAAGTAGAAGCTGAAGTCAAATCTTTGAGTGCAAGGTTGAGTAATTCTAATTTCGTTGATAAAGCACCAGCAGATGTTGTCTCAGGAGCACGGGATGCTTTAGCCGAGGCTGAGAAACAAGCGGAAATCTTACGCGATCGCCTGCGTAAGTTAGCATAGGGACAAGTCTGCATTTTATACTTGCAACTTCCTAAACAACCGTCATGTTATATCTAGCTCAGGTGCATAAGAACGAATTTTTAGACCAGCCCCAGTTGCGGTTGTTAGCACGTCAGGAAGCTGAAAATATGTGGGCAATGATTCCAGAAGAAGCGTTCATTCTCTTGGGAAAAGGTAGTTCGCTAACTGTAAAATTGCTAGTTTTAGTAGAACTTTCCCCCACAGGAGATATTGAAAGCATAGAAGACGCAACAAACTGGGTACTGGCTATGGTACAAACCTACTTAACCTCTGGTATCTCTCCGGCATTTTTGCAGCAAGAAGCGGAAAGAGCCGAACATTGGCGACAAAATCTGACATTGCAAAACCAAGATCTAGCACGTCGTTCTCTAGAGTTGGAGGCGCGTCGGGAACAAATTCAAGCCCTAGAAGAAGGTTTGAAACGGGAGAAAAACGGGGTTCACAAAGACAACGATTAAGACTCTCTCAGTCAAGGCATAAGGTGGGCAGTGCAAGCGCAAATTCTCCGAATTTTCGAGTTCCTGTGAAACACTGCCCACCAATATAAACAAGGAAAAATCTGGCTTAACACATTTGCTAATTTCTGTCAAGGCGTAAGCCTAAGCTGCATCTACCTCTCACAAACGCGATCCAGTGAGGAACTGTAATCAGTAAAGCCAGATCCTGATCGGTTCCTCATCCAAGACGAAATTCTTTGACAACCTGAACGTGGTTCGGCAAATTGATACACAACAGACAAGGAACCAAGAGTCAATCTCATTCCTAGAAAAAAAAGGCGACGACGAAGTCGTATTTCTGTAATAATTGCGAACTGCTACTTTTTTCCGGGTGTGAGATAAGTAATGCAATTTCTTCCCCCAAAGCCCCCATTACTCCAGAGGAAACCCCGAGTTTCCCCTGTTCCCCTCCACCTAAACGGTAATATCAAGGCACCGCTCATGAGTAACTTGTCTACAAACTCCTCTTATCGCTGACTGCTAACCGCTAAAGTACTGAATTCTTTTTTTCTACTATCAGCATCCTCTACTGTCAATAATTCCCGGAGCAATCTTGCTGCGGCTTTTTGCAGCAACTGGCTAGCAAACTGTTGTCCCAAACGCTGCACTCCTGGATTCAAGAACAGTTGGGCAATCTGAGGAGCGAGTTTTGAGGAATCAAAGCCACGGGTTTCTTGAAGAATTTTTAAGATCTGTTTGATATGTTCCAATGTTTGTTGTTGTTCGATTGTGGCTGTGGGAGTTTCATTGACTGTTGTTATCCCAACTCTTTCTCGCAGTAGGGATGTGAAGTTGTGGAGAGCATTTTTGCTAACAGCATCAACTCCTTTGACAGCTTCATCTACCACTTTGTTACGAATGAAAGCGCCGCGTTCGGAAGATAAGAAGTCTACTGCTTGATTCAGTACTAAATTAAAGTCGTAGTCTTGGCTATTGCGGGCGTTGCGTAACAAATTTTCCAAGCGGTTCCATCGGAACTTACCTTCTTTGAATAATAAATCCTGTAATGATGCTCTGAGTTCTGGTGAGGGATCGGTTAACAGGCGTTTGGAGACGTAGGGATAAGCGGCACTTAATACTTTGAAGTTTGGATCGATGTTGATGGCGATACCTTCTAACGTCACCAAGGAACGGATGATTAAGGCGTAGTAAGCTGGTACGCGGAAAGGATATTCATACATTAATGCTGATAGATCATCAGTAATGCTTTTAATATTCAACTCAGCGACGCTTGCTCCTAAGGCATTACCAAATACCCTTGCAAATGCCGGAATAATTGGTGTTAAGTCGGTTTCTGGTGTCAAAAATTCTAACTTAACGTAATCACGTCCTAAAGCGTCAAAGTCGCGGTTAACGAGGTGGACTATCGCTTCTATCAAACCATAACGCTGCTGAGGCTTGATCTCGCTCATCATTCCAAAATCGAGATAAGCTAATTGACCATCAAAGGTGGCTAATAAGTTGCCAGGATGGGGATCTGCATGGAAAAAACCATCTTCTAGCAACTGGCGTAATGAACACTGTACACCAACTTCTATTAAATACCGAGCATCTATACCTCGAGCGCGAATTGCTTCTGTATCAGTTAATTTTACACCGTTAATCCACTCCATCGTCAGGACGCGACGATTGGTGTATTCCCAGTATATTTTCGGTACGTATACGTCTTTTAAATGACCATATAGTTTGTAAAATCGCTCTGCGTTTTCTCCCTCGTGGATGTAATCCATCTCTTCAAAGATGCGGTACCCCAACTCATCTAGGATAGACACAAGATCACTCCGCACCCGTTTAAGACTTCGCTGCGCCCATGCGGCTAATCGGCGCAATATGTACAAGTCTATGGTAATGCGTTCTCTTAAGTCAGGGCGTTGGACTTTGATGGCAACGTCCTCACCTGTTTTCAGCTTACCTTTATAAACTTGTCCCAAGGATGCAGCGGCAATTGGATCGGGTGAGATTTCGAGATATATTTCTCCTGGAGTCGCGCCCAATTCTTCTTCAATAAATTGGTAGGCTATTTCGTTCGGGAAGGGGGGCAATTTGTCTTGTAGTTTAGTGAGTTCCTCTAAGTAAGCAGGAGGAACGAGATCTGGTCGTGTAGATAAAGCTTGTCCAATTTTAATGTAAGCGGGTCCCAGGTTCGTCAGCAGTTCTCTAAGGTGAATCGCCCGACGTTGGTCATTTTTAACGACAACTCCCCGTTTGTTATCCCACCACAAACCTAAAATAAAGGCAAGAGTTGGTGTCAAGACTTTGAAAATACGCCGCAAAACTTGCAGGGGTCTTTTTTTGAAGTGCGCGGCGATCGCCGAAGCGTCGTAATATAACTCAGGTCGATTATCTACCTTAACCAACTTGTATTGGGCTTCACTTTGGTCTGGTAAGCTGACGACTTCAACAAGCGCACCATTTTCAGGCACTATTTCAGTTACGGACAATTTATGACTGTCCTCAATATCAACGATTGGTTGGGAAGTAGGGGGAACTGTCTTGGTAATCATGGAATGCCACCGCATGGGGTCAACGCGTTAAGTATTGTAACAATTTTGTAAATAAACTCGCATCTTTTGTCATTAGTTATGAGTATTTACAATGGGTTTGAGACAGGGGACATCTGACTAAGTCAAATTCAACTAGGTTTGATACACTTCATTTGGGAGTATGTAATCCAATAGTATTAAGTGTTGCAGCTTCTATAATCACTAGTATCTCTTAAGTTGGAAGTATCCGGCGTCTGTCCTAGCGGAGAATTTAGAGTTGTGTTATCTCTATTGCGAATTGAAAACTTTGCTTTAATTGACCTATTAGAACTCGAGTTTGGTGCTGGACTGAATGTATTGACAGGCGAAACTGGCGCTGGCAAGTCGATTATCTTAGATGCCATTGATGCGGTATTGGGTGGTAAGGTTTCGAGTCGAGTCATTCGTACTGGTTCAAATCGGTCAATGGTGGAAGCCACCTTCACCTCAAACTCGGCATTAACCGCTTGGTTAAGCGAACAGGAGATCGATTCCCTTGAGGAAAACTCCGTAGTCATAGTTAGAGAAATTACAGCAGCAGGTAGTAATATCCGCAGTCGTTCGCGGGTTAATGGAGTGTTAGTCAATCTACAGGTGATGGCAGGGCTGCGGGATCGGTTGGTGGAAATCACCGCCCAAGGTCAAACTTTACAAGTCGGACAATCTGCCCAAGTTCGCGATTGGTTGGATCTGTACGGTGGTGAGCAACTTATGCAGCAGCGTCAGGCGATCGCTTCTACCTTCAGTGGTTACCAGCAAGCGCATCTTATCTTAGAAAAACGTCGGACTTCAGAACGGGAACGTTTGCAACAACTCGATTTGCTGACGTATCAAGTGCAGGAATTGAAAGCCGCAAACCTCAGCGATGCCGATGAATTAACACAGGTTCAACAAGAACATGAACGGCTCAATCATGTCGTCGATTTGCAACAGATGAGTTATAAAGTATACCAAGCTTTATACCAGGATGATGGGGATACCCCAGCAGCTGCGGACTTACTGGGAGACAGTGAGGACACCTTAAATTCTATGGTAGAATATGATACCAAGCTACAACCACTATTGGATTTGGTAAGGGATGCTCAAGCAATGGTTGTGGAAGTGGCAAGACAAATAAATGCCTATGGGGAAGAATTGGAGGCAGATCCCCAGCGTTTGGAGGAAGTGGAAGAACGGATACGGGAATTAAAGCAAGTTTGTCGCAAGTACGGTCCGACACTGACCGAGGCGATCGCTTATTACCAGCGCATACAGGCAGAATTATCTGACCTTAATGATAGCGAACAATCGATTGAAAATCTAGAGCAGCAAGAAAAGGAGTGTTTGGAGAAGCTGACTGTCGCCTGCCAACAGTTAACTCAGTTGCGTTGCTCTACTGCGACAAATTTAGAAGCGAAAATAGTCAGGGAATTGAAGCCTTTAGCAATGGAAAAGGTAAAGTTTCAAGTTGAGATTTTGCCTACGTCTCCGACTATCGCAGGAGCAGACAAAATTACCTTCATGTTTAGTCCCAATCCTGGAGAACCGCTGCAACCTTTAACAAAAATTGCCTCTGGTGGTGAAATGAGCCGCTTTTTGCTCGCGTTGAAAGCTTGTTTTTCCCAAGCAGATACGACGGAAACATTAGTTTTTGATGAAATAGATGTTGGGGTTTCCGGGCGTGTGGCGCAGGCGATCGCCGAAAAGTTACATCAACTTGGTCAGCGTCAACAGGTGTTATGTGTTACCCACCAACCCTTAGTAGCCGCAATGGCAGATCGTCACTTCCGCGTGGATAAACGCACCATTAAAGAAGTTTCAGCAGAATCAGAAATCCAAAACCTTGATGCGAAAATTGAACGCACCGTTGTGCGAGTGACTACTTTAGATAATCTCAGTAAGCGACGCGAAGAACTGGCACAGTTAGCTGGGGGTAAGTCCGCACAGCAGGCGATCGCCTTTGCTGAATCACTGTTAACCCAAGCTGCCAACCACCGTCAGAACAATTCCAAATTACAAGTTCCAAATTCCAAATAACTAGGATTCACCTATTGACAGGAAAATAAAAGTGTGTATCTAGCTATGATCCAACCTCCTACAAAACTAGAGGTTAGTAGTCAATAATTGCCTGAGTTTATGTCCGCTTGAATACTTATCATTAAAGCGATAAGTCCACCTCAGTAAAGCTGCGCTCTACGTCCAAAGGAGAGCTGTCGGGGAGGGGTTTCAGCGTTTAGGGAATTTATACCAAGTTGAAAGAAGTAGGACTTACGCAATGACAGAAAAACAAAAATATAGATAGGCGATTTTTTGCAGTTGAAGTAACAATTTATCCTTGACTTATCGAGAAAACACCCCCAGGTTTGATTATCTGAGTTTTATAATCTCTGAACAAAGGTTTAGCTCATGAGAATCATCACCAAGCCAACCAAGCGCAAAATCTAATCTCCAGATTTACATCTGATTTTTACTATGTGAACCGAGGTATGTGATCTGTGTTCATTTAGTAAGAATTATGGAAGACTTGTCTGATGACAGTATTAATCGTTTTCTTTTAAGAGAAGACTATAGTCCAAAAGATTTATTCATATAAGTCTGTCCTCACATTGAGATTCAAGGAGGAACAGTTAGTGTAGATGATATGGTAATTGACAAGCTTTATAGTCACCCATAAAAAGCCGAATTAATTGATGATGTTTGGTCAGGTAAACATAAAAAGTTAATCAAAGAAATTAATGTCGTTATCTTGTATCACACTGGCTTAAAGAGAGTATCAGTTCCTGTCTTAAGTCCTATGTTTATTGCTTCTTGTCTTTAGATATTAGCCAGTCTTGCATTGGCTGTTAGCCATTAGCCTTTTGCTTCCTAGCTTTAGCTCTAGCTAGCAGTGCATCAATCTTCTGCTTTTGCTCCTCTGGGGTGCCAAGCCTGCCTGTTGAGCAATCTGGTTCGAGTTCTAAAAGTCGTTCTTGTTTTTTAATGATTTCCTCGTCAGTTAATTGCTGAGTCATATGGGATCTCGCTGTTACTTACTACAATTCTAAGTAAATCAGCAGAATAAAATCAATGTATGTTGAGTTTTGTAAATATTTTGTGGTGATGAATCAATTTCTAAGCTATTTGCTGATTTTACACTTCGTTACATATGTTGATTTTTTAACGCCAACTTACCTACTGTCTTTCAGTTTGCCTAAACTTTCTCTACTGCTCCAAAAACCTTTCAGCCGCTTCTGGGGTTAGTTCCCAGTCTCCTTCATCGGTTTCTACAAAACCAATGTCTGTATAAAATTGCCTAGCTCGTGGAATAGCATACAGCTTTAAACGACCTCCAAAACCTAAGTCTCTGCTTTCTTTAGCTAGCTCTTCAATTAGAGAAGTACCAGCACCCTTGAGGCTTTCCGGCTGATTTTGCAGAATATTCCACGGTGCAGTTGCTATGAACTCAACTTCTATGTAATCGCTATCTGGGTGAACAATTGCTGCTGCCTGTAGTCTACCCTCCTTATCCCGCAAACCTCTAAAAGTTTCTGGATTTGTTACAGCGTTTTCAGCAATGTCAGCAATAATTGCCAGGTTATCGCCAAACCGTGTACCATAAACACGCTCCATTTCATTATCGAATAATTCGTTTACATAATCATCTGCCTTGTTTTCCCAGTTAGCAATATCTTGCTGTAGTCGTGCATCCGCACCTTTAACAGTATCAAACTCGTTCACTCCTTCCTCCCTTATCAGCGGTTCGTGTACTCACATAGATCTATGCGAACCACAGAAATTTGTTGACTGTTCATTACCATTAGCTATCTTCTGTATCTATTGTATATTGGTGCTCAGTTGAGCGAAAATAGGAGTATTGCTTTGTTCTTAAGTATTTATAGCGCTTAGTTGAACAGATTCTTAAACGAGTCGCGAACACTGACACCTGAAAAACACTGCGCTGGTTTTGGAATTTGTTGGTTCCCTTCAATCTAAGCCAGATGACATGCCAGAATCCAAAAACGTTCCACAAATGCCCTTAGCCAAGAAACTTTGGGAAATTCGTACTCGAGCGATCGCCTCACCGAATGCGATTGCTTAATGAAGCAGAAATCGAATAAGAGCCTGTAGAACATCAGGCTGGATTCGCCGGGAGGCTTTCTGTGCAGGGTACGGCTGTTCGCCCTTACGATTGATTGATGTGTTAAAAACATTTTTGAAATTGGTATTATAAGTGATTATCCAGACTTTGCATAGTTGAAGCGACCGCATAACCGTAATAATTCGGATGTCATTCCATTTGGGGAAAGTTAATAGTTGATCGTAGATTGTTAATTGCTAACTGTTCATCACCAGTCTTTCATTAGCAATTAGCAGTTAGCCATTAACAATTAATCATGCACTTAATCGGAAAAAGGATTTCCATCGCAGGACAATTCACTGGTTCTGTAACTGTTGAATCGGCAAAACTTCTAGAAGATACATGGCTGCTACGGGTTCGCAATCAACAGGGAGAATTGCACGATGCATATCTTACAGTTGCTGAAGCCGAGGAGATTTTAGAAAGTCTTGAGCAAGTATCGGAAGTTCCTGTCGATGCAAATCAGTTTTTTCTGTTGATTGAGTCAGCTAGGATTAAAACAGCATTTGACTATGATCCTCATTTCGCCGTCAGCCTGAGTGGAGTGCATCCTTTACCTCACCAGTTAGAAGCGGTTTACGAACGAATTTTGCCACAGGTTAGGCTGCGATTTCTACTAGCTGACGATCCAGGAGCCGGAAAAACAATTATGGCTGGGCTGCTGTTAAAGGAACTCAAGTTAAGAAATGCTGTTGAACGAGTCTTAATTCTCGCGCCTGCACCCTTAACGCTTCAGTGGCAAGATGAACTAAGCAGTAAATTTTCTGAAACCTTTGAAGTCATTAACTCAGTCTTGGCGAAGGGACAGTTGGCAGGAAATCCGTGGGAACGGTTCCGTCAGTGTATTGCTTCGATTGATTTTGCCAAGCGGGATGATGTTGCCCCTGGTATTTTGCAAGTGGACTGGGATTTGGTAATTATTGATGAAGCGCATAAATGTTCTGCTCGAACTCAGGGAGACGATCTGCGACGTACTGGACGCTATAAATTGGCAGAAGAACTATCGCGGATTTCAGAACGAATTTTGCTGCTGACGGCGACACCGCACCAGGGTAATGCAGATCAATTTCATAATTTTTTACGGCTGCTCGATCCAGACCAGTTTATTTTTGATCAACTAAATCCTCAAATGCTACGTTTGGAAGATAGTCCTTGGTTTTTGCGGCGCATTAAAGAAGAACTTATAGATTTTGATGGTCGCAAACTCTTCCAGAAGCGACATCCCATCACAGTACCTTTCGATCTATCTGAACCAGAAAAGTACCTGTACGATCAAGTCACAAAGTACATCAACAAATATTTGGGTAAAACTAAAGGGCGTAAGCAAGCCGCAGTTGCTTTGGCTCGGACAGTATTGCAAAGGCGCTTGGCAAGTAGTTTGAATGCGATTTTCAATTCCCTGAGAAAGCGGCAGGAGCGGTTTGCCAATCTGTTAGAGGAACTCGATAGTTTAGCAGTAGCAGAACAACACCAGCGCTTAATAAGTTTGGGCAAGCCGATTGATTCGGAAGTAGAAAGTGATGATTTTGATCAACAAGAGTTGGAGGATTTAGCGCTTGAGTCAACTGTAGTGGAACAGTTGGATCAACTGCGGGAAGAGTTAAGGGAACTAGAACGTCTGGTCAAGTTATCTCAGCAAACGATAAACTTTGGAACTGAAACTAAACTCACGAAACTTAAAGAGTGTTTGGAAAGGGCAGAATTTAATGAATTAAAAGATGGACGAGGTAAACTACTCATTTTTACCGAGCATCGGGATACACTGGAATATCTCAAGCAGAATCTTACCTTATGGGGGTACAGCACTTGTGAAATTCACGGTGGAATGAATGTCCTAGCACGAAAATCTGCTCAAAAAGATTTTCAGTTTCACAAACAAATTTGTTTAGCAACAGAAGCAGCAGGAGAGGGGATTAATCTGCAATTTTGTCGGCTAATGATTAACTACGATTTGCTCTGGAATCCTAATCGCCTGGAACAGCGGATGGGACGTATTCACAGAATTGGTCAAAAGCAAGAAGTTTATATTTTTAACTTCGTGGCAGCGAACACTGTAGAAGGTCGGGTGCTAGAAAAGCTGTTGCAGAAGTTAGAAGAAATTCGTCATGCAATGGGTAAAGATCGCGTGTTTGATGTCATCGGTCAACTCCTGCAATTTAATGACATTCAGTTTGAAGAACTGTTACGTGAAGCGACTTATAATAAAGCTTCAGAAGATGAGGTGTTAGAGCAAATTGAAAACCTTTGCTCTACAGTAGGTATCATTCTTGACAAAATTTTATACCCAAAAATTATCTCTCCTACTAACCAACGCTATAATTTGATGTTTCATCTAATTATTTTATCTCGTATTACATGCATTAATTTTATTATAAGTTATTAACCGGATATAAGGTTAGTTACAGTTGTGGTTGACTTGAAAAGGCATCGATTGCTTTTTGATTGCCTGGGTAAATTTCCCAAAAGCTCTCTGTCGCTAGCCTACAGCTTCGGAAATCCACATCTAGGTTAATAACTCACTTTCAACAGCAGGCAATTCTTCTAATTGTTGTATGACTATTTCACGGTTAACAGAGGTATCAGCCAACATCCAGTGAACATTAAAATGGCTTGCCTCAGATGTCATCTTTCATCTCATCAGGCATGGGGTAGTGCAAATAACATGTAAAATTGCCAGCAGCGAGCTGTATCTGTTGTAGATTAGCGATCGCCTAAGCGATAATAGGAGTATTGTGCTGTGAAAAAGTAACTTATGGCTAGAGAAGAACAGATTCTTGAACGCTGGCGAACACTCACGCCTGAAAAACAGCAGCAGGTTTTGGAATTCGTTGATTCGCTTCAATCTGAGCCAGAATCCGAATACGTTCCACAAACACCCTTAGCTAAGAAACTGTGGGAAATTCGTACTCGAGCGCTTACCTCTGGAATGCGATTGCTTAATGAAGCAGAAATCCAACAAGAACTTGCAGAACGTCGGGGCGGCTACCGTGAGTCGTAAGAAAACTTATATTGACTCTGGTGTACTCATTACTGCCTTTAGAGGAGTTCAATGGATTTACCCCGCAGAGAAACCCAATAACCACAATATTTGAGACAAAGTTCCTGTTGAGATTGGGTAAGCCAGTTGTCTAATTGCTCCGGTACAACGACAATAACCAACAGGTGAGGAGTCTGAATATTCTCTGCTCTAAGATCATTGTAGTTTTTCACTGCCAGAGGATATCTGATCACCTCATCACCAATCACATTTAGAGAGGTACATTTCACTTGAAGTTCTAGCCGAGGATAACGGATAAGCCCCTGACACACTACTTCCAGCAAAGATAATGTCGATTCCATCAAAATCTAGAGGTTTAGCCGCAATTTGGAAGGAGTAGCCTGCTGTTGAAGCGATCGCATAAATATAGGCATAACTAAACTGTTCTTTCTGTTGATTGATATCCACTTGTTACTCTCACAAACTGGACAAGCATTAATCGTGACTCGGATACGACTCAACTATGAATTCTAGGTTCTGGATGCAGAGTTGCTAGTAACTCACTTTCAACAACAGCCAATTCTTCTAATCGTTGTCTGACAATTTCCCGGTCAAAATAGGTATCAGCCAACACCCAGTAAATACCAAAATGGCGTGCTTCAGAGGCCATTAAGCTGCGATAAAATTTTGCTAATTCTGGTTCGGGACAGTGAGTTGCTAGTAATCCCAGTCGTTCGTGACTGCGTGCTTCAATTAAACCAGTGACGAGCATTGAATCTAAAAAGCGATCTGGTTCAGTGGGACGAACTTGGGCTTTTAAACCAGCACCGTAGGGAGGTGGTGGCAGAGGAGCTAAGCGAATTCCCCGGCGTTCCAGCCATTGATTGACTAACTCAAAGTGCTCTAGTTCTTCACGGGCGATCGCAGTTAATTCCCGTACCATTTTGGTATTGGAAGGGTAGCGAAACATAAAGTTTAACGCCACGCCTGCAGCTTTGCGTTCGCAATGGGAGTGATCGAGAAGAATTGTGTCAAGGTTGGCTAGTGCTTGTTCTACCCAAGCATGACTGGTGGGTTGTTTTAAGGCGTTGATAGTTTGTAAATGAGTTGAAAGCACATTCATTAGGGGTATGGGAGTTACAAATTAATCGTGGAATTGAGAGAGGAAATTTGCTTTGAATATAGGTGGGTATTCTCTCTAGTTTCAGACAATTCAGAATTTTTGGATTGCACACAGTAACCATCATAAAGCAACTTACACTTTTTGGTTATAATAAAGTGTTTCTGGATAGTTTTGGACAGCTGACACAACACTTGTAAAACAGCTGACACCCCGACCTACTTATGTACGGAAACTGGCGGAAATAAATCGCTCTTCTTAAAATATACAGCGCTTTTGAGGTATCTGAGGTACACCAATTGTAGGGTGGCTTTTAAATCTTGGAATTTGAATTGGTCACTGTACCTCATAAACATCAAATCTGCTGTAACTGCTATCAAGTATTCCTAATTGAAAAAAACCGATTTTTCGGTTTTAAATTCGCTATATGACAATTTTTCAAAATATCTAAAATTGGAGAGTTAGAAGCAGTCTCTCACCGTCAAATGAAAGGAATAATCAATACTCTCAATATATATAAAATATCGGCAGACAAGTATTTTGCTTCAATCTTATGTGAAGTGGAAGAAGAAAAAAAGACATTTTCTATTAGACACAACATAATTGTACTCGACCTAAATACACAGTATACAGAGTTCAATACGCTTATTTGATGGCTAGTTCAACAGCTATGACGAAGCGGAGTTGGTCGAGTCAATTTTAAAACCCCTCTACCGCGTAGAACATCTTGATGGCATTGTCACGACGCAGGGTGGCAATGCTCCTGCTCACTTAAGCGGTATTCGTCGGGGTAAAATCCGAGACGTTGTTAAACTCCCCACCCAGATTGTCATTGCTCCTTTGATGGCGCTGGAGCGAGGTCACAACATCCTTAACGAAAACCGGATAGCAGCATTTGAAGCAGCAGTATTTTTAAGCCGACCAATGCCAGTTCCCGACGACTGGCAAACCGCCGTCCAACAACTCAACGATTGGGCATTGTCCAACTCTTCTGATGTCAGTCTTTATGAACCACTACAAAAACGAGGCGATGTTCTGACGCTAACGAAGGTAGAAAACGAATTTTATCAGTATGCAGTAGCAAAAATGCTTGAGTTGAACTGTCGGGCAATGTCTTTCAAGCAACTGACGAATGAAGAACGTTCTGTACTCTGCTGGACTCAGTTGGTAAGTATGTGGCAAATCATTGGGCGTTTGGTACGGGGTAGTGTACCCTGCATTGTCCATTTTCTCGATGTTAAGTTTGCACCGCAATCAGTCAAAAGCGAACTCGACAACGAAGTCACCTCACTTTTAGTCGGCATAATCAAGGAACTTCAACTCGCTATCGAGGCTAAAGGCAAACAACCTTGGGAAAAAACAATCGCGCGATCGCTTTACGGCGCTTTCTTCAACGCACTCAAACAAACAAAGGAATTACGCTATGAGCTTTAAAGATATTCTCCTTTTATCGAGTGGTCCGCCTCGACCAAGGAGCCGAACTTATGTCATGGCCTCCCTCTCGGGTTCCACTTATTAAATATAACAAACAAGTCGGTACAGCAGACATCTCATTTTATATCCGTTTCAAATTGCAAACAGTCCCTTGGCGTAATGAACCGATAATTTACCATCAACTTTCAATTCGACGATGGGTCACCGAGCCTCTAAAAAACCTACCTTATAAAGGTGCGACTACTTATATTGGTGATAATCGTCGCTGGTTGGATGGCTTGAGTCAAGCATTTTGCTTCATTCCTCTTGATATGAAACGTCCTGGAAGGGAAGCAAAATGGCATAGAGCCATTAGCGAGTTACTTCGGATTAACGACTCTTGATACGTGGCTGAAAAACCCCGAACTACCTGCTAATGATTTACCTGATGCAATAAAACGGCACATTAGAATTGAATCAGAAATAAATCGTTTGTTAGTTGTGCGATTGCGAGTAGCTGCTGATAGAGGCGAAGTTCCTGTGGGCATTGTTAAGGATTCTCCTGGTAGCAGAGTCAGTAAAGGTGGTGTCTTCTGTTGGCAGGATGTTTGTGATCGTGGGGACACAGCGCTATACTTAAGCCTTAGAGAACTGTCAAATACTGAACAAGGTACAAATACATTACAAACGTCGTCCCAAAGCCTATCCTTTAATGAAGAAATCAAGACTACAGTATCACATTGATTTAAAATCTGCTTGATTATTACAATAATTAACTTTTAAATTCAAGGACAAAAGCAGCACTCAATATGACGCTTAATTCGCAAATCAACCGGGAATTCTTTCCATCCCCCTATTATACAGAGATGCACTTTTTAAAACCCTTGCAACTAAAGACTTTTGGCTTATCTTAGTGCTATTCGTCTTTAATGCCAATCTCCAAGAATTTGCTCAAAAGGTCAGTTACATTACTGCTTTTGAAACTAGAGGAAAACTCTCTCCTACTGAAGCAGCCCATGCAGATTAAGACTCTGTGGCATCAATTGAAATATAGTAAGAAAGGATTAGGAATTGGTACAAACGACGACTTTAATGTTGATAGTTGAATTCCAAATCAGTCAGGACACGAATAAACAAAATTGGTTATGGGCGTCATTTATCAATGTCTAAGAAGACGCGCAGTCTTGTTAATTAACAATACCCTCTTGACTTAAGAGATCTGATGCTACCAATCCTTTTTGAATAGCTAAGACTGCTGCTTGAGTGCGATCGCGTACCTCTAGTTTTTGCAAAATAGCATGGACGTGAACCCGCACTGTACCGGGAGCGATGTAGAGAATTTTCGCAATTTCTTGATTGCTTTTGCCAGAAGCTACCAGTGCCAGAATTTCTTGCTCGCGCTTCGTCAACGAGTTTTCTGGCTGTTCAGTAGTTGATATTGGCAACACTGACGTGCGGTTGTCCTCAAAAGCCGCTCGAATTTCATAAGTTGCTGTTCTATCCCACCAAGAAGCCCCTGCGACTACAGATCGCAGTGCTAATATCAGAGATTCCGGAGGGATTCCTTTGAGACAGTAACCTTGTGCCCCTGCCTCAATTAACCGTAAAATCAATGCTTTTTCCGAACGTGATGTTAAAATTAAAACAGGTAAGTTTGGCTGCTGCTGTTTAATTTGACGACACGCCTCAATGCCACCAATGCCGGGTAACCCAATATCTAATAAAACTAAATTCAGGGGATAGCGATTTGCCAATTCTACTGCTTGTTCGCCATCTTCTGCTTCTGCAACAATTTCTAAATCCGCCTCCTGCTGCAACCGCATCTTCAGGCCGAGGCGAAACAGTTCATCATCTTCAACAAGTAAGATTTTTAGCGTTGCCCCTGGTTTCATTTTAGACTTCTTTACTGAGGTAAGCAGTGTTCTATTTAAATTATAATGCTGCTGGTGCTTTCTTTGAAATGTAGACAAACTTGTCCCATAGCCGCTTCAATCGTAATCTTTGAGGGGAGTGGAATAGAAAGGCGATGTCTACGACGAGTTACGCCTACGGAAAAAAGGCAATACGCCCCTAATTCCCACTCCCTACGTTCAAAATAGGTAAGCGAAACGCGAAGATTGCACCGTGAGGAACGCGATTTTCTGCCCAAACTGTACCTCCGTGTGCTTCTACAATCTGACGAGTCAAGTACAACCCCAACCCCGTACCTTTCGCTTGACGATCGCTATGTCCTTGGTAAAATCTTTCAAATAAGTGTGGTAATTCTTCGAGTGTGAAACCTGCTCCTGTATCTATAACTTTAGCTACTTGATAAGATGACCCAGGCTCCAACACAACTTCTACTTTACCACCACGAGGAGTGTGGTTAATGGCATTTGTCAAGAGATTGTTAAAAACTCGTTGCAATTGGAAGGCATCTCCCTCAACCCAAATAAACTGACGAAAGTCTGATACACCGTAGTTCACTGAAATGTAGACGCGACGACTTAGGGCGAGTTCAGTCAGCGTTGTTGCCACTTCCTCCGCGATCGCACTAAGATCTACGCGTGTCTTTTTCAGCTTTAACCCTTTAATATCATTGCGATAGATATCTAGAACAGTTTCCACCATCTGCAAACTCGTTTGGTGACTGCGAATCATCATCGCCAAAACTTTCTTTTGGGCGGGAAGAATAGAACCAAAATTTTCTCTCTCAAACGCCTGTAAAGTTTCAATTGCCCCCAAAAGAGGAGTTTTCAGATCATGAGTTAAGGTAGAGGCAAAGTCTTCTCGCACGCTCGCTAACTTCTCTTGTGCCTGAAGTTTCGCCTCTTGTTGCATTAGTGCTTGTTGGTATATCCGATTGCGATCGCACAGAACATCCGTTACAACTAGTGCTAAAATAGCAATCAATCGACTTGCAATTGTTGAAGCCCTCTCCACGTAGATGCCTGGAATCCACACGTTCATAATTGTCAGAATACAAGCAACTACTGTAATTCGTAGCGTTGCCATCCGATTCAAACGTGCATTTGCCAGTATGATAGGACCGATATAAAGATAACCAAATACATAATCTGGTGGAGTTGAGTACTCTAATAAAGCCACAACTGCAAACATTCCAACAATTAACCAGAATGTTCTCAAACTTGGGTTGTGAGGGTCATTAAATTTGAGAGGCAACATCTGGAGAATAAATGTATTAGCACTAAAGCTATGTTAATCGAGATTGAGCCAACACCGCCAGAAGACAGCTACGCCAGGAGACAATCTTTCTGAGAACCCTGTTCAATCTCTTAGGCGATGGCTACAGAGAATGTTTGGACAGAAGCAGGAAAACTCAAAGGATATTTGAAAAATGGGAGGTGATCGTAAGAAAGCTCACAAGGTTTTAGCTGAAATTTGCAGACATCAGCACCTTGTGAGTAAATCGCCTGTTGTGTAAAATGAGTGTCGATGCGATCGCTGATTTTCGCTTCTTCTCCAGTCCTCTGTACCAGTCTTTCATTGCAGAGATAGCAGATGTTGCTATGTATTTGTAAATTTTATTAAATTTTCGGTAAACAGGGTTAATTGGAAATGTTCTAAATTGTATCAGGGTCAATGTTTAACTCTCGCAATTTGGCAGCCAATCTTTCAGCTCTAGTTACTGCTAATTCTTTCTGTTGACGTTCAGACTCAGCTACTTCTTCTGGTGTTGGAACTAACTGTCCTGATGGTGTAAAAAATCGCAATAGTCCATGATGAATTCCCAAATATAAATCAAGCTGCTGACTCCATAAATGCCCTTGCTTATTTGCTTCTAAAGGTTGATATTTCCCATCAACTAAATGAAATCCAGCAAATTCTAATGTATAAGGATCGAACCAAAAGTAATCGGGTGTGCGAAAGGTGTTTTGGTAAAGTTTTTTCTTAAATTCTTTATCAGTATTAGCAGTTGATTCAGAGAGAATTTCCAGAATTACGTTAGGATATTTACCATCTTCTTCCCAAACTACCCAACTTTTACGAGTTTTGCGTTCCGTATCTAGCACCACAAAAAAATCTGGTCCCCGGAAGTCTTCTGATTTGCGTTTGCTGAGGCTGTAATAAATAGTCAGATTGCCAGCCGCATAGAAATCAGTTCTGTCTCGCCACAACCATTTTAGACATTTAAGTAAGAGCATTATTTGCTCTAGATGCAGTTCAGTTTCCAAAGGAGGCTCGTCGCTGTATAAATCACCAGGAGGAAGGATAACATTTTCTGGAAGGTCTTGTGGAGATTCTAATTCTTTAGCAAGGGACATAGCTTGGGGTAAGATGGCATGACTGTTTTATGGGTTTATTTTAACGCTGTCATGGTGGAGCGATTTGTCAGCTTGACCATTTGGCTCGGCTTAGAACGAGGGTGGTAGTTGATGAAATGTTGTTCCTCGGATAATCCCATAACTCGTAAAACAGCTGTTACGGTTCGCCTACCACGACATCTCTATCGCCCCTGGAGCGCAAAACGATCGCATGTTGCCAAACTGGCGTAGAAAACAGACCGCGAAAGGGAGTAAGTACGACAGCAAGTGCTTTTGGTATAGTAAACATAACATTTTCGGTGGCAGAAAGACGCTGTATAAAGGGTAAAAAAGGTAACTTGCTGGGATTTGTTGTTGGTGCTGAACCTTATCTAACACACTTTCATGGTGGCAACCCACAAGCGTTCAAGACAAATATCCCACTTTATCTTGAAGCTTTCTGTCAGTATCAAATAACACCTAATGTTGCGCTGACACCCGGTTTAGTTTGGCTAACAGCTCCCAACCAAGACAATTCTAATGGTAGTGATGTGATTGCAACTCTCAGAACTACGTTCACTTTTTAATTTGGGGTTTTGCACTACCGCACACATAGCACTCTTTGAGGTCGAGGAGAAAACCTGCACAAAACGCGCAACCCTTTACGCGTACTCGTTCTGCGCTTCACTATTAATCGTGAAGTGCCCCAAATCAAGCAGGTTGTTACGAAAAATTTTCAATTAATACTAAAAATCCTGCTTGATTTGGGGAGGGTTGCGCGTTTTGTGTTGATTAATGCGTCGTCTGCATTCGTTAATTATTTGTAAACAGCTTTGCAAAAGTAGTTTCTTAATTAGAATTTAAAATAACTAGAAATTTCGAGATAATTAAATCATGCAGAAAGTATCCCCGCTCAATCGCCTGCGGTATTGGTTCGACAATTTGATGTCGAAGGGAACAGTAGCCCTAATTGGTTGGATCGCCTTGGTTGCATTTACGTTGGTGCTAAGTATTGCCCTGACTAGCTGGACGATCCAAGGAAGACCGATCGCACTGTTAGACAAATTATGGCAAGCTCTGCTCACTGCTTTGGTAGGTTTCGATTCTACAAGTGGTCAAGTTTGGATCGAGCGAGTGAGTAATTTGCTCATCATCCTGATTAATTTCTTCCTAGTCAGCATGGTTACGGGTTTAGTCGTCACGGGTGTACAAGAGAAAATCTACGCATTACAACGAGGACGCTCAACGGTAATAGAAGCAAATCATACAGTAATTCTTGGATGGTCAGAACAAGTCTTTTCTATTGTGAGTGAGTTAGTGACTGCTAATCAGAATCAAGCCAAATCCACAATTGTTGTCCTAAGCGAGAAAGACAAAGTGGAAATGGAAGAGGAAATTCGTACTCACCTTAAGGACTCAGGAAGAACCCGCCATATCTGTCGTCAAGGGAAACCAACAGATATGGCGGATCTAGAAATCGTCAGCTTGAACACGGCTAAATCAATTATTGTTCTGTCCCCGGAACAAGAAAATCCAGATACCAGCGTCATCAAGACGCTGCTGGCGATCACCAACAAACCCAAGCGAAAATCTGAACCATATCACATTGTCACCGAAATCAAAAATCACAATAACTACCAAATTGCCAAGATTGTGGGGCAAGATGAAGTAGAAGTGGTTTTGACTGGGAATTTAATCGCACGAGTGATTGCCCAGATTTGCCGTCAGCCTGGGTTATCCATTGTCTACACCGAGTTGCTCAACTTCAGTGGTGATGAGATTTACTTTCACATTGAACCGCAACTTGTGGGTAAAACCTTTGGTGAAGCTCTGTTTGCCTACGAAACCTCTACAGTAATTGGATTGTATCCTAGTGGCGGGCAACCTAAGCTTAACCCACCGATAAACACTCCTATTCAAGCAGGCGATCAATTGATTGTCATTGCCACCGATGATGACACTACTCGGCTATCGAGTCAAAAGGAATTGGGCATTCTTGAAAGCGCCATTTGCACTGCTACCTCACCAGCAAATGAACCGGAGCAGTTTCTAATTTTAGGCTGGAATAGTTGGGGAACAATGCTGATACGTGAACTCGACAGTTACGCTGGAGTTGGCTCTGTTGTCACTATTGTCGCTCAGTCCGATGCGATCGACGCCACCCAAATTGGATTCAAAAACCTGGAAGTTGTCGTTAAACCAGCAGACACCACAGATCGACAAGTTTTGGATAGTTCGGGGCTGGAGAAGACCAAGCATGTGATTTTGTTGTCTTACACTGACTCTTTTGAGCTTGAACAGGCAGATGCTATTGTTCTAACGACTCTGCTACATTTACGAGATATTGCCAAACAAAAGTCGCTCAGTTTTTCAATCACCAGTCAAATAATGGACGTTCGCAACCAAACTTTGGCTCAGATTGCTCAGGTCGATGATTTTATCGTCGGCGATCAACTGACTAGCCTCATGTTGAGCCAGATTGCTGAAAATAAGTTCCTTAGCCCTGTAATTGGCGATCTCCTTGATTCAGAAGGTTCAGAACTGTATCTTAAACCCGCAGAAGATTACGTCGTTCTGGGTAAAAGTGTAAATTTTTACACACTTGTTGAGGCGGCGCGACGCCGGGGTGAAGTTGCTTTAGGCTATCGAAGACAAACAGCAGCGCAGGATATTAATCAAGCTTACGATGTTGTAATCAACCCAGCTAAATCCAATTCCATCACTTTTACGCAGCTTGACCGGATTATTGTTCTGTCTGTTGGGTAGCATCCTCTCCATATACGATTTTTTAACAAAGTTGACCAAAAGTCAACTAAAAAAGTCAGACAATTAGGAGAGTGGTAATACCTGCTACCTGGGCATACAGGCTTGGAGTGCTTAAAGCATCCTAGAAATTGTATAACTTTATTATTTGTCTACACCTCTATAGTATGCTGATTATAAAACTATTCCACTGTCACAGATTTCGCCAGATTCCTGGGCTGATCTACGTCTAAACCGCGACGTGCGGCAATGTGATAAGCCAGTAATTGCAGGGGAATTACTGCCAGAATGGGGGAAAGAAATTCTTCGACACATGAGACGGGAATAATATTGTCAAATATTTCCCCTGCTTCTGTGTTGTTCACTGGAGTGACGCCAATTAAACGAGAATCTCGGGCTTTTGCCTCATGAGCGTTAGAAATTACTTTTTCATAGACATTCCCAGGCATTGCGATCGCCACAACTGGCACTTTAGCATCTAATAAGGCGATGGGACCGTGCTTCATTTCTCCTGCTGGGTATCCTTCCGCATGAATGTAACTGATTTCCTTTAATTTCAATGCTCCTTCTAAGGCGATGGGGAAATTAATGCCTCTTCCCAGAAAAATGAAATCTTGGGTTTCTTCAAACTCATGAACTAATTGCTCAATATAACGTTCTTGACTTTCTAAATTTGCCTCAATTTCCCTTGGGATTTGCCGCAATCCGTTAATCATTTCTTGCACTTTTTCCTGGGAAATAGTCTGACGGATAGAAGCTAAATCTAACACCAAAGCATAAAACGCCATCAGTTGGGCGATAAAAGTTTTTGTAGCTGCGACGCCAATTTCCATTCCCGCATGAGTGTTGATAATATGAGATACCATATGACCCAAACTACTTTCCGGACGGTTGGTAATACCTAGCAGTCGCGTTTGATACTTCTCTTCTTTTCCGTGACGACGTTCTTTTTCCATCGCTAAAGCTGCTAGTGTATCAGCCGTCTCACCTGATTGAGTCACGCCAATTGTCAGTGTATTGGGTGTTATAGGAGGTGGTGCATAGCGGAACTCTGAAGCATAGTACACCTGAGTCGGAATTCCGGCCAATTGTTCTAATAAATATTTACCGACTAAGGCTGCGTGCCAACTCGTACCGCACGCCACGATTTGAATTTGTTCTAAATCAGTATAAAGTTTTTCTGGTAAACCGAGATTCACTGCTGAATTTGCAGTATTTGCTTCAGTCCAATCAGGGTTGAAGTAAGCATCTAAACAAGCCCGTACTACTCCTGGTTGCTCATAAATTTCTTTCAGCATGAAGTGCTTGAATCCCTGCTTCTCCACCATGATGGGATTCCAATTCAGCATCTGGGGATATTTCTTCAACCGCTCGCCCGCAAAGTTGTAAACTTCCACGCCTAAGGGTGTAAGACGTGCCATTTCCCCATTTTCTAGAGGAAGCACCGCACGCGTATGGGAAACAATAGCAGGCGTATCGGAGGCACAAAAAAATTCTCCCTGTCCAAAACCAATCACCAGAGGTGCTTGTTGTCGCACAACAATCAGTTCATCAGGGTAGTCAGCAGAAATAACTACGAGCGCAAACGCCCCTCGAAGTTTGTTCACTGCTTTCTGCACTGCATGTAGGAAGGGAGAGGGAGAGACGGGGTTTTTTAAGAATTCCGCAATGAGGTGAGGGATAACTTCGGTGTCTGTATCCGAACGAAACTCGCATCCTTGAGCTTTTAGTTGTTCGCGTAACTCACGATAGTTCTCTACAATACCATTTTGCACGACAGCCACTCGTCTTACTGTATCCATATGAGGATGGGCATTGTACTCTTCTGGTTTACCATGAGTCGCCCAACGCGTGTGCCCGATCCCAATCTGTGCAGGGGTTTCTACTTGTTGTAATTTAGAACGTAAGTTATATAATTTACCTTTTGCCCGGACGCAATTAATTTCATCTTCCCAAATCGTAGCGATTCCTGCGGAATCATAACCTCGATATTCAAGTTTCTCCAGCCCAGATAGCAATACTTCTGTTGCTGCTTGCGTGCCAATATAGCCAACGATTCCGCACATTGCTCACACTACTCCATCTTGAGAATTGAGAATTATCTATCCCAGTATAGTTGTTGTGACAAAAGCAGTGTGTAGAAAGAGGAGACAGGAGGCAAAAGAGGCGAGGGAGTTGCGAGGATCGCTACAGGGAATTTTCCCCCGCCCTGGAAAGGACTTTTCACTCCTGTTTACCTCTCCTCACTCCTGTCTCCTGTCTCCCGTCTCCTGACAAGTCAGTTAGTTAGTAAGCTAGACCCATACTACGAGTCGTTTCAGCACCAAGATAAACTCTGATGCTCAAAAAGTCAGTGGGACAAGCAGTCTCACAACGCTTGCAACCCACACAGTCTTCGGTACGAGGAGAAGAGGCAACTTGCTGGGCTTTGCAGCCGTCCCAAGGAACCATCTCCAATACATCAGTCGGGCAAGCACGGACGCACTGGGTGCAGCCAATGCAGGTATCGTAGATTTTTACAGAATGAGACATTGAAAAAAAGCTCCTCTCTGACTGTTCTTTTAATATGTAAAGAGTCATCATCAAGGCATAGTTTACCCC
>JAQYWO010000341.1 GCA_029379215.1 Rhizonema sp. PD37 | reverse complement strand
GAGAGGGGTGCCCGTGGCGACGTGAGGGCATTTTGTTTGTGACTAAAACGAGAAACGCTGTATTCGTACTTATTACAAGTTGTTTAAGTCATGAAGACAAAGTAATATAAATCCTTTGCTTTAGTTCTTAAAATTTTCTAGTATTACTTTTCTTGGTGGTTCAATTAAAAAATCCTTTTGACGACTCATTTAAAATCGCTCTTCTCATTTTGAATTTGTGACTCTAGAATAGAACCATACAACGGACTATTTTGCATCAACTCCTCATGAGTTCCCTGTGCGACAATCTCTCCACCATCAATTAAAAGAATACGATCAGCGTTCTTCACTGTACTGATTCGTTGGGCGATCGCAAATACAGTACAAGTTCGAGTCCTCATTAACTTATCGAGAGATGCCTGAATTTGCGTCGCGGTTTTGGCATCTACCGCAGATGTGCTATCATCTAAAATTAAGATGCGGTAATCAGTGAGAAGCGTGCGGGCGATCGCAATCCTTTGTTTTTGTCCTCCTGATAACCCAACACCCAGTTCTCCGACAATTGTTTCATAGCCGTCTGGCAAACTTATAATAAACTCATGAATATGGGCAATTTTGGCAGCTTCCATCACCAATTCTAAGGGAGCATCGGGTACGGCATAGGCAATGTTATTGCGGATGGTACCGGAAAACAGCCGAGTTTCTTGGAAAACAATCCCAATATGCGATCGCAAACTTTGGAGTGTAAAATCACGCACATCATTCCCGTCGATGCGAATCGCTCCAGTTGTCACATCGTAAAAGCGGGGAATCAGGTTCACAAGCGTACTTTTACCCGAACCAGTCATTCCTAAAATCGCTATCAGTTGATTAGGTTTAGTTTCAAAGGAAATGCCTTTTAGGGCATCATGAGTTGCTCCTGGGTAGCGAAAAGACACATCCTCAAAGGATATTCTGATACTACTAGTGTTAAATGGAATTGCATCGAAGCGATCGCGTATTTCCTCTTCAGTATCAAACACCTCATACACTCGTTTAGCCGAAGCCGCCGCTTGAGCAATCACCGACGAAGCAAAGCCCATCTGCACAATAGGTTGGAGAATCACAGCTAAATACGAGTTAAACGCGACTAATTCGCCTATAGAAAATTGCCCTCCAATGACAGCACTCCCTCCATAACCCAGAACCGCTAGTGTTACAAAATTACTCAACAAAAATACGAACGGAAAAAAGTTAGAAAGTGTCCGAACAACTTTCATATTAGCGGCAACGACTTCCTGATTTCTTTGTCTATAGCGTTCAATCTCCGCATCTTCTCTGACAAAAGCTTTGATCACACGAACGCCCAGTAAATTCTCTTTCAAAACTGCGTTTAGTTCTCCTAATAACTGTTGCGTTCGCCCAAAAAGTACTGCGCTTCTAGAGAAAAGTCCGATTAACAACAACGCTGCAACAGGTATAGATGTCAGTGTAATTAACGCCAATTGCCAGTTCATAACTAGTAAAATCACGGTAATCGTGATTACAGTCACCACAGAACTGATAACCTGGAGTAAAGTCGTACTCACAAAGGTGCGAATTTTCTCAATATCCGACGTAATACGTGTTAATAGTTGCGACGTTGGGGCGCGATCGTGATAGCTGAAACTAAGGTTGTGAATTTTCTGGAAAATCTTATTCCGTAGCTTGTAAGCAACTCCTTGTGCTACCGTTTCTGCCCAAAAACTCTGCCCAAAACTGGACACTCCTCTAGCGATCGCCACACAAATTAACGAACTGCTTGCTTGAAAAACAATATCTAAGTCTTTTTTCGCAATACCTTGATCAATTTCCCACCGGAAAAGCTGTGGAGTCAAAGCATCGGCAGCAATTAAGAGCAACAAACTAAGCAAAGCACCTAAACTCATCCAACGATACTCGTTCAGATACCCCAAAGCCCGTTTGAGCGATTGGATTGGCGAAGGGGCGACATCAACTTTAACCAACGTTACACCTCGTTCCTTGTGTAATTAATTCTGTAAACTGTAAAATCTCATCTGCTGCTTGCTGATACCCAACTGTTGCTTGCAGCACTTGTTGCATTTGACGAGTACGATCCCGCCATTGCGGCTTATTCATCACACGAGTTACAACAGATTCCAACAAACTCGCTATCTACTTCAGCTTTCTCAAGGTTCAGCCCCATATTGAGTTCTGCAACCCTTTGCGCTGTCATTTTCTGTTCGGGCATTTGTGGAATCACGATCATTGGTACTCCATAATATAGAGATTGCATCACCCTATTCATCCCACCGTGGGTGAGAAAAACAGTGGTATGTTGTAGTACTGTGAGTTGGGGTACATGGAGAGCCACGATGAAATTATCTGGAGTCTTACTTAAGATACTGGAGTCTACTTTGTTACCAATTGCCTTCAACACACGCCAGGTTTTTTCCTTAAAGGCAGTAAAACACATTGGGAAAAATTCAGCCCACTCGTTGAATATGGTTCCCAGTGAGATGTACAACGTGGGCTGTTGACTTTGGTTGATAGAAAAATTTACACTTTCAAAGTAAGGCTGAATTGAACGGTATAAGCACTTACTTATTAATTAATAAAAATAGCGATCGCACTCAAACAGATAGTTTATTGACCCTCTGGCTTGAAACATCTTTCCTTCAATGCCAGACTATAATTTTTATTACAGGATTCAATCATTTCAGGCGCTTCGCATAACCCTGATTTATTCGTTGCCTTTCCTGTTTTGAGCGATCGCGCCTATCTATGTATGTGAATCATCAGCATCTCAAGTGGTACATCTTTAAAATTAAGCAATTAGGAGAAGACGATATTTCATGGCACACGGTTAATGATCTCAATATTGGAGGCAATGATGGTACAACAACTTATACCTATAACATCTGACACGGAGTATGATCTGAACTACCCCGAGAGCGACGGCAAACCAATGGCAGATAACACGATACAATTTCGCTGGATTGTCACTTTAAAAGAAAATTTAGAAATCTTGTTTGCTGCCATTGCTGATGTATTTGTTGCAGGAGATCTACTTTGGTATCCAGTGGAGAAAAATAAAAAGTGTCAAGCTCCTGATGTAATGGTTGTATTTGGCATCCAAAAAGGAGACAGACGATCTTACAAACAGTGGGAGGAAAATAACATTGCGCCACAGGTAGTATTTGAAATCTTATCCTCCAGCAACACGACTAAAGAAATGGCAAATAAACTACTGTTTTATCAACGCTATGGTGTGGAAGAATATTACATCTACGATCCAGAAACAGTGGATTTGACTGGGTTGCTGCGCTCAGGAGAGGATTTAGAAGTCATTGAAGAAATGAATGGTTGGGTAAGTCCCCGTTTAGGAGTAAGGTTTGAACTTACACCCGACAAGTTGGAAATTTATCGTCCTGATGGACAGAAATTTCTCACTTTTGTGGAATTGGATCAATTACGAGATCAGGAGCATCAACGTGCTGAGCAAGAGAGTCAACGTGCTGAGCAAGAGAGTCAACGTGCTGAGCAGGAGCGTCAACAGAAGGAAGCCGCACTCTCACAACTTCAAGAAGAACAACAGCGCTATCAAGATTTGTTAGCTCGACTGCAAGAAAGGGGAATTGATCTAGAACAGCTGCAATGAGGACATTTAAACTATGTAGAGACGTTATACGTCACGTCTCTATTGTATTGCACGCTAACGTCCCACCAACTTATCACGCAACTGCTTAATGCGATCGCGTAACTTCGCCGCTTCTTCAAACTCCAATTTCTTCGCAGCTTCTTTCATCTGCGCTTCCAACCGCGTAATCAAATCGGGAATGTCTTCTAACGGTAACTCATCTAAATGTTGCTCGACTATTTCTAACTCAGTTGCATTTAACCGCCGCGACACTTCTAGGAACGACAGAATGGCATTACTAGATTTTTTCTTCACAATCGGTTGGGGTGTAATACCATGCATCCGGTTATATGCTGTTTGAATGCCACGACGCCTGTCTGTTTCATCAATAGCTTTGATCATGCTATCGGTAAGACGATCAGCATACATAATTGCTTGTCCCCGGATGTGACGTGCAGCTCTACCAATAGTTTGGATTAGAGAACGTTCTGCACGCAAAAATCCCTCTTTATCAGCATCCATAATCGCCACAAGAGAAACTTCTGGTAAATCTAATCCCTCCCGTAACAAGTTCACGCCTACCAACACATCAAATTTCCCATCGCGCAAATCCTGCAAAATCTCAATCCGCTGGATGGAATTAATTTCCGAATGTAAATATCTGACTCGAATACTGTTGTCTTCCAGATACTCAGTCAAATCTTCCGCCATGCGCTTGGTGAGTGTTGTAATCAACACTCGTTCTTGGAGATCAACTCTGTCTTTAATTTCACCTAACAAATCATCAATTTGCCCTTCTGTAGGACGTACCATGATTTCTGGATCGATCACTCCTGTTGGGCGAATAATTTGTTCTGCCACACGATCTTCAGAAATTTGTAATTCCCAATCTCCAGGCGTTGCGGAAACAAAAATACACTGGTTTACCTTTTCCCAGAATTCTTCTGCCTTTAAAGGACGGTTATCAGCTGCACTCGGAAGACGGAACCCGTGATCGATCAAAACTCGTTTTCTTGCTTGGTCGCCGTTGTACATACCGCGAATTTGTGGTACTGTAACGTGAGATTCATCGATTACTAGCAGCCAATCTTTAGGAAAATAATCAATCAAACACTCTGGCGGTGCCCCTGCAAGGCGTCCTGCTAAGTGACGGGAATAGTTTTCCACACCATTACAGTAACCAACTTCCCGCAACATTTCTAAATCATAACGTGTGCGCTGATCTATACGCTGTGCTTCCAGCAATTTTCCGTCTGACTCTAGTTGTGCTTTTCGCTCTTTTAATTCTGCTTCAATGTCGTTACAAGCAACTTCTAGTCTGTCTTCTGGTGTAACAAAGTGACGTGCTGGATAGATATTCACAGCTTCTACACTCTTAATAATTTCACCAGTCACTGGATCTACGTAACGAACAGCGTCAATTTCATCACCAAAGAATTCTACGCGAATAATACGGTCTTCATACGCCGGACCAATTTCTAACACATCTCCCCGGACGCGAAAACGTCCCCGCCCCATCTCTATGTCGTTGCGGCTGTATTGTACTGATGCTAAATCTCGTAACATCTCGCGTTGATTCACGGACATACCTACTTGAAGAGGAATAGCGGCATTTAGGTATTCCTGCGGCATTCCCAAACCGTAGATACAGCTAATGGAAGCAACAACTATAACATCACGGCGTTCAAATAGCGATCGCGTCGCCGAGTGACGTAGCATATCAATTTCATCGTTGATCGAAGCCGTTTTTTCTATATATGTATCACTAACTGGAATATACGCTTCTGGTTGATAGTAATCGTAGTAGCTAATGAAATACTCAACTGCATTGTTCGGAAAGAATTCACGAAACTCATTGCACAGTTGGGCGGCGAGAGTTTTGTTATGCGCTAGAACTAAAGTTGGTTTCCCCACTTTTTCAATAACTGAGGCTATGGAAAAAGTTTTTCCTGTTCCCGTTGCTCCTAGTAAAGTTTGATAGCGATTGTTTGCTTGAATACTAGTAATAAGTTGGGCGATCGCTCGTGGCTGATCGCCTGTTGGCTGAAAGGGTGCTTGAAGACACAATTCTGTCATACTGGTTAGAATGGAAATCCCCTCTAGAGATGCTAGCAAATATCATTTCCGCATACACTACGTATTAGCACTTAGTTACTTAGCTGCCGTACTTCTATGTTGCACCTGTTGAAACACTCATATTTTTTTTTGCTACAGTTGAATCAGGGTTACCCCGACTAAAAGGTTTAACGCTTTTAGTCGCCTTGTACTTGTAAGAGTGAGACTGTTTGTGTACAGATTTATAAAATTCTGTTAGCAGATGAGCATTAGCTGCACGATAGCTAAATTCCTATCAGTTTATTTACTTAGTATACCTTGTCATCTTCTTTTACAATACTTTACTATTTTAGTTTAAGAATCACAACTAATTTATATACAAACAAATAAAACTAAATAATTTAGACAGAAAACCCGATTTCTCTAAAATAGAAAAGGTTCTGATTGTAATCTATCTTTTAGCATAGATCATTAATATTCCTTGTGGCAGAAGGCTAGAGAAAAAACATTAGGATAAGTTAATAGAGTGATTAGAAAAACATTCACACTTGATAAGTTACTTTGAGATAAGTAATATAGCAAATCAGGAGGATAAAATGAGTATAGAAGATCGCGCTAAAGCTATTGGTAAAAACATCGAAGGCAAAGCTCAAGAAGCATTGGGAAATGTGACTGGCGATCCTGAAGATAAAGCAGAAGGTAAAGCAAAGCAAGCTGAAAGCCAAGTTCGTCACGGTGTTGAAGATGTGAAAGATGGCGTAAAGGAAAAGCTCGATTAAAACTTAAATCTTCGGCAAACAGTGAAGGTTGGTAAATGGGTTACATCCTAAATTTTGAATATTGGGATGGAGATAATTAAAGAAACACGTAGGGCAAGCATAGTATGCACCTACGTGTTTTGCTTATTTATGGTTATTCAAGCCCCCTTACTTAATCCTATACAATTTAATTAGCAGTAAAGATCTGAATGACGTACGCTCTTTTGCCCAAGTCGAGTTAACTAAGCCATAGCTATCTAGTTACATACATACATCTGTTGACACTCTCTTTCAGCACAAGCAGAGATTCGTGTAGACTTTTCAGTCATATCCCTATCATCCCAAGCCTAAAGTATCAAGAACGGATGCTCTGCATCCTGCTTCTCAGGAATTATAAAAGTAAAAAAAACATCGTTGCTAAGCAATTATTTTACAATATCTTTACGTAAAAATAGAATTATGATTTGAGTTGTAACTCGTATTACATAAAGATTATATCAGTGTTAAATATTACTAAGTCAAGTATATTAAGGTAAAAGTTTCATAAAGATTAGGTAAAAGTAGTTGATCTCAGCTACTCATAAAAGTAACAATTATGTTAGTGCATTCTCCGAATAATTACTAAGAATGTTTCTAGCACCTAAAAAATGAAAGCAGTTAAAGTGTTTTCATCATATTCATCAATGCCTTTTGTTACATATGTACGAGACAGTCTGAGTGATCGCCTGCTGTCATCCTAAAGGGTGCGATCGCGTTTCAGGTAAAGAGCAAATCTCACTACCTAGGGAAATCTACCATCAACGTTTACCTATTCAAGTAAGTGAGTCTAATGACAAAATTTTAGCTTGAACTTTCTTCTTCCCGGACTCTGCTAGGGAATAGCATCTTTAAAGACACTGCCTCTTCCTTAGAAAAGAGATAGCATCCAAATATACATGCAAACGAGAGAACTACCAAAGCTGCGTTTACATAAAAGCTACCCACTCATTGGCTGTCACACGACTGAATTATCCTGAATTCTGTTATGAAGAATCAGAGCAAGCTTAATAGCGATTCATCTGACTCTCGCAAGGATTGCTAATCATCCTAGCTACTTAGGCATGAGCTTGCGAGCTATATCTTGTTTAATTTGGGACAAGCGTGACACTCTAAATTTAGAAAGTGGAATTTTCTCTAGCTTTTTGAATTTGTCAATCCGGCGGCACGGCTACTTCTTAAGAGTACATCCCTAACAAGTTTTGGTTGTTTTTTAGATATCTCATCTGTGGTTGCCCTTAGTTTTGCTTTACTCGCTTCTACCTTTCAGCGATTAAAGCAATATCAGGGTGAATTGCTTATCATATCTTTTCTGAGCGTATCTAAATTTGACATCCAGCGCTAACAGATACATTAGCCCTGGCGGCTAAATGTGCTGCTGTTATTCTTTTGCACACAAGTTTTGAAGTAACTTAATCACCGAAAGTTGCAAACAAAGATGATGAAAATATCGATTCTTATTGCAAATTACAACTACGCAAAGTACCTTAAAGAAGCAGTTGATTCTGTTTTGGCACAGACATATCAAAATGTAGAGATAGTTATCGTAGATGATGGTTCTACAGACAATAGCCCTGAAGTTATTACGCAACTCCAGCGAAAATCGCCGGATAAAATTAAGGCTATCTTTCAGTCCAACCAAGGACAGGCTGCTGCTTTTAATAGAGGATTTGAAGCAACGACTGGAGACATCGTTGCCTTTCTAGATGCAGATGACTTCTGGAAACCTGACAAATTGCAGCTGGTTGTTGAGGCGTTTAGCACAAGTGAAGTCGTAGGCGTCTTACATCATTTAGATGTCACTGACGCTGATGGCAACATATTTGCTTGTACTGGAGAAGGACTAAAACTTAACGACAATGTGGCTCAAATTGTCCTAGATACCGGAAATACTTGGTGCTTTCCACCAACTTCCGGACTGACTTTCCGCCATAGCGCCTTAGAAAAAGTACTTCCTGTAGATCCAGAGCAGTGGCGTCTACACGTAGATGGTTGTCTCATATACTCCACAGCATTTTTAGGTAAGATTAAAACCCTAAATAAAAGACTGGGAAGTTACCGCAATCATGGTGAGAACATTCATGCTACTCACGAAGTTACCCAAGAAGTAGAAGCAAAATGGCTTGAGATTACTGAAACAACAAACCAGTACATAAATAAATTCTTAGAACGCATTGATTATCCCGCAAGAGTAGATCTCTCTCGCAACCTGCATTATCAACGTTCCAAGTACTATTTGCATGGTAAATGGGATGCGCGTAAGGTGTTGACTATTTCACGATTAATATTGCAGTGGACTTTGTACACCAAGCAGCAAAAACTTTACTATCTGACGCGGTTCTTGTTGAAAAATACAAAACTCCTTGTAAGTTCAGCTTTTGATTGAGCAAATACAGCAGTTTAGTATTAAGTTGTATGAGTGTAGAGACGCGTTTATGAACGCGTCTCTATAAATATCTGGCTATTGCGTATATTGACCATTGCCTCGTCACAATGCTTAGTGTTAAACACTGCAAAACTGGCTGCTATCGCATTTTTATGTGAAAAATTAAGTCTAATTTTTTGGATTTGCTGCTCATCACAAGTAGAAAATTATTTTTAGAAAAAGCTAAGTGTGCAAAATTTTTTAAATAAATTAGGTCAATGCTTCGATTAAAATTCTCTACAAAATATACTCTCT
>JAQYWO010000340.1 GCA_029379215.1 Rhizonema sp. PD37 | reverse complement strand
CTTCCCCCACTCCCCCACTTAATTATGAAAATTGGCGCACATTATCTAGGCAACGGCAATTGTGAATTTACGCTTTGGGCACCAGATTCAGAAGCTGTATCAGTAAAAGTTGTTTCGCCTCAAGAACAGTCGCTGCCTATGCAGCAACTCGAAGGCGGTTACTGGCAACTAACTGCATCGGATATTCAACCGGGAACCCAGTACTATTACCAATTAAGTAGCGGTGAACCTAGACCCGATCCCGCATCGTATCTTCAACCCGATGGTGTACATAAAGCTTCAGAAGTTATTGATCCCAGCTTTACCTGGAACGACAGTGAGTGGTCTGGTGTTTCTTTAGAATCGATGATTATTTACGAAACTCACGTCGGCACTTTCACCCAAGAAGGTACCTTTGAAGCGATTATTCCTCGACTCAAGGATCTTAGAGAACTAGGGGTGAACGCGATTGAGATCATGCCGATCGCACAGTTTCCAGGGGATCAACCTACCGATGACAGCCATGCTTACCGCAACTGGGGCTATGATGGCGTCTATCCGTTTGCTGTCCAAAACTCATATGGTGGTCCGGAAGGATTGAGGCGGTTGGTAGACGCCTGTCACCAACACGGAATTGCCGTAGTTCTCGATGTAGTTTACAACCACTTTGGTCCGGAAGGCAATTACATGAGCCTCTTTGGACCTTACTTTACGCAAACTTATCAGACTCCGTGGGGGAGTGCCATTAACTTTGACTCTGCCCACAGCATGGATGTACGTAGCTTCTTTATTGAAAATGCTCTGTACTGGTTGCGAGACTATCACATTGATGCCCTACGCCTAGATGCAGTACATGCCATTTACGATTTAGGCGGGAAACACTTTTTAGAAGAACTGGCTGAGAATGTTGCACAGTTGTCCGAACAGCAGGGGAGAAAACTCTATCTCATCGCAGAAAGCGATTTAAACGACGTGAGAATTATCCGTCCTGCTGAGTTAGGAGGATACGGATTAGATGCTCAGTGGAGTGATGACTTTCATCATGCGCTTCATGCGTTGCTGACGGGAGATGATATTGGGTATTACCAAGATTTTGGTAAGTGTGAACACTTGGCAAAAGCTTATAAGGATACCTTTGTGTATGATTGGCAATATGCGCCTCATCGCCAGCGCTTTCATGGGAATTCCGCACGCGATCGCTCGTACACTCAATTTGTCGTTTGCATTCAGAACCACGATCAAATCGGTAATCAACTTTTGGGTGAGCGGTTATCTAAACTTGTGTCGTATGAAGCCCTGAAGCTAGCTGCTGGGGCAGTGATACTCTCACCTTACATTCCCATGCTATATATGGGTGAAGAGTATGCTGAAGAAGCACCTTTCACTTATTTTGTAAGCCACGCCGATCCCGAGTTAATTCAAGCAGTTCGACAAGGAAGAAAAGCAGAGTTTACTGCCTTCCACTTTGCAGGAGAGCCACCAGATCCCGAAGCTCCAGAAACTTTTCTCAAGTGCAAGATGAATTGGGAAAAGCGCAAAGAAGGAAAACACCAAGTTATGTGGTCGTTTTATCAACAACTCATCTCTTTGCGGAATACAAATCCAGCTTTGGTAAAGCGCGATCGCCAAAATATAGAAGTTGGTAGTAGCGAAGCTGATAAAATTGTTTGGTGGCGCAGGTGGAGTGATAATAATCAGATATTTTGTTTGATGAACTTCAGCACCCATGCTGTGACATTCCAACCAGAATTACCTGGTGATGGATGGAAAAAACTTTTAGATTCCGCTGAAGACAAGTGGGAGGGTCCTGGCTCTATTTTACCAGAAGAAATTAGTTCTGGACAAGAGTTAACGCTGACGCCACAAAGTTTTGTCCTGTATGAAAGTTCTGTTTAATGAACCTGAATGAGCGTCGCTTTATAGAGGAGAAAAGAGTAAGTTTTGACTCAAGCAAATACTAGATTTTCTTTTTCTTCCTCTATATACTTTGCCTTTAATAAGGTTCTTAATTTTTGATAGCAGCTAAATTAGGAGTGAAAAGTTTATATGAGAATTCCCTCAGCCACTTATCGAATTCAGTTTAATTCTACCTTTGGATTTAATGCGGCAAAAGCGATAACCAACTATCTTGCTGAATTGGGAATTTCTGACCTTTACGCTTCTCCTATTTTTAAAGCAAGAGATGGAAGTCCTCATGGGTATGATGTCGTTGATCCCAATCAATTAAATCCAGAATTAGGAACCCAGGAAGATTTTGAGCTTTTGGTTCAGGATTTACAAAAGCATAAAATGGGTTGGTTGCAAGATATTGTACCCAACCACATGGCTTATGACAGCAAAAATAAGTATTTAATGAATGTCTTGGAGAATGGTCCTGACTCGACTTTTGTTGATTACTTTGATATTGCCTGGAATTCTCCTTTTAATAGAAGTGAAGATCCCATTTTAGCTCCGATGCTAGGCGACTTTTTTGCTACTAGTTTGGAGAATGGTGATATTCAACTGACTTATGATGAAAGTGGATTGAGTATTGACTATTTCGGCTTAAAACTCCCACTCAAACTAGAATCTTATAGTAGTTTTCTTAACAGAGGTTTAGGAAAAATAGCTAGAAATTTAGGGAGAAAACATCCTAGTATTGTTCGTTTGCTTGGTGTCCTCTATATGGCGAAGAATATTCCCTCAGAAGTCACAGCACAGCAAAGACAAGACCAAACAGAGTTTGTCAAGGGGCTACTTTGGGAGCTTTACACTGAAAATAGTGACATCAAAACGTTTATAGATGAAAATTTGCAGCTTTTTAATGGTGAACCTGGGAAAGCAGAAAGTTTTAATCTTTTAGAGAGTTTACTCTCAGAACAATTCTTTAGACTATCTTATTGGAAAGTTGGTGCTGAAGAAATCAACTATAGAAGATTTTTTACTGTTAATGAGTTAATTTCAGTTAAAGTAGAAGAAGCTCAGGTATTTAATAATACTCATAGTTTGATTTCTAAGCTAGTTAGTGAAGGTAAATTTACGGGTTTAAGAATTGACCATATTGATGGTCTTTATGACCCGCTTCAATATTTAGAAAGGCTAAAAGAAAAGACTGGCGACACCTATATTACAGTTGAGAAAATTTTACAGCCAGGAGAAGATTTGCCTAAAATTTGGCCAGTCCAAGGGACTTCTGGATACGACTATTTAAATTACATCAATAGCATTTTCTGTAAAACCGACAATGAAGAGCGGTTTACTCAAATATACTCGGATGTTACAGGTAGTAAAATATCATTCGAGCAAATGGTTCCAGACAAAAAGCACCTGATTATCGATAGGAATTTAGCAGGTGATATCGAGAACCTAACGCTTCTGTTAAAAACTCTTGCAGGTAACTCTCGGTACGGCAGTGACTTTACAGTCAACGGTTTAAAACGGGCTCTTGCTGAAGTTCTCAGCCGCTTTCCAGTTTATCGAACTTATACAACTAAAAAGGGTGTATCTGACATAGACCGTGCTTATATCCAAGAAGTGATTGAAGCGGCTAAAATCCACACTCCATTGTTGAATAATGAATTAAACTTTATTGAGAAATTGCTGTTGCTGGAGTATGATGATTCTCTCAGTGAAACAGACAAAGAGAAGTGGCTATACTTTGTGATGAGAGTGCAACAGTATACAGGACCACTCATGGCAAAGGGGGTAGAAGACACCGCCCTATACGTCTACAACCGTAACATTTCTTTGAACGAAGTTGGTGGTGAAGCTGGTCGCTTTGGTATTAGTATATCAGAATTTCATGATTTCAATCAAAACCGACAAGCCGTTTGGGTTCATACGATGAATGCGACAGCAACTCATGATACCAAGCGGGGTGAAGATACCAGAGCAAGGCTCAACGTCCTCTCGGAAATTCCCGATGAATGGGAAAAACAAGTTAGCACTTGGAGTGAAATCAATCGTTCCTACAAAAAGACAATCAAGCGTTCAACGATGCCAGCGAGGAACGATGAATATCTTTTCTACCAGACACTGGTTGGAGTGTATCCGTTTGTAGAAAGTGAGTATGCTAGCTGCGTCGAGCGCGTCAAAGATTATTTGCTCAAAGCTATCAGAGAAGCGAAAGTCTATACTGCATGGTTGCGAGAAAATAGCACTTATGAGAACGCTTTTCTTGATTTCGTCTCAGCAGTTCTAGAACCTGGCGATAACAATGTCTTTTTGAAAGAATTTATCCCTTTTCAGAAACGTGTTGCTGAGTACGGCATTTTTAACTCTCTTTCTCAAACATTGCTGAAAACTGCCTCTCCTGGAATTCCCGACTTTTATCAAGGCACTGAACTATGGGATTTCAGTCTCGTCGATCCTGATAATCGCCGTCCAGTTGACTATGAAGCACGCCAGTCTTATCTTCAAGAAATTAAAGCGGGAATTCAAAAAGATATTTTGGATCTGATAACTGAGTTACTTGCCAAAAAAGAAGATGCTAGAATCAAGTTGTTTCTAACCGTCCAAGCTTTAAAAGCCAGAACAGAATATCAAGAAGTTTTCCAGAAAGGCAACTACCAGCCTTTAGAGGTGAGTGGCAAGTTTAAAGATCATATCGTTGCTTTTGCTAGAAGTCATGGAGACAAGACAATTGTTGCCATTGCTCCCCGCTTTTTTACTGGACTGATGCAGCCAGGTGAGTATCCGTTAGGAAAACAAGTTTGGGATGATACAAGTCTCCAATTACCAGAAGCGTCATCTTGGAAAGATACAATCACTGAGCAGATGGTTCAAGCCGATGGCAGTGTACTCATTGGTGAAGCGTTGAAACACTTTCCAGGTGCACTACTGATTGGTCAAAATCCGCGTTAAATAGATCTGTACAACTAAGGCGATCGCAGTTTACAAGACGTAAGCTGGGCAGTGCCGAGGCGGAATTTTGTGTTTGAGTTCCGCTTCGGCACTGCCCAACTTTATTAGATAGTGGAAAATCACAACCGCAACTATAGCAACCGCCAAGGCGTTTTGGACATAAACACAGAAGTAGTCCCTTTCGTTTTTCTATTTATTTCCGCCTGAATCAATGGCACTCCCTATAATTTAATTCTCACTTATAAAACCCCCTGATTACCTAATTATTTGACTTTTTTACGTCGAACTCAGGTTTCCTGAGCATTTGCGATCGTTGCCGTCCACTGTCACCCACAAAAAAGACACCGCCGCCAAATCCCAAACCTTTGAAATCACCTTGTTGAATTTCGTAGGTTGCCCATAAACTGGCACTGTGTCGGGGAACATTGTCCGGTTGATTCCCCTGATTACCACTATTGTCTTTAGTAATTTCTGCATCGATGTAGGAATAGCTCGCAATAATGTTTAACCCTGGTAAAATTTGTCCTGTCAGATCAAACTCAATGCCACCAGAGCGTTGTTCACCAATCTGGATGCTGTATGCTGGATTATTCGGATCGGCTGTTATGATGTTTTGTTTGGTGATTTGGTAAGCGGCTAGAGGACCTGCTAACCGACATCGATCAGCCCGGCTATTACACCGGATGACGACGTGACGCCCCCGCGCAGGCTCGGGCATCGGCTTTGCGATCGCTGAGCCTGCGCGGGTTGGGTGCCGAGGCTGGTGACACTACAGTAAGCGCCGCAGATTTTTATGAGTGATTAGCCAATTCTGCCATATCCATTGAATTAAACAGGGGCGAGGAAAATGAAAGCAATAGTAATCAAAGAATATGGCAATGATGACGTTATAAATTATGCCGATGTCGAACGCCCGGAGCCAAAGACGGACGAAGTTTTGGTGAAAGTTCACGTCGCGGGGGTTAATCCGGTTGACTGGAAAATCCGCAACGGTTTGGGCGAAAGGCTCGGTCTGAAACTACCCATCATGCTCGGCGGCGAGATTGCCGGAACAATCGAAAGAATTGGCGATGATGTCAGAGGTTTCAAAGAAGGTGATGCGGTTTACGGCATCATCCGCTCTGGAGGTTTCGCCGAATACGCGGTTACCAAAATGGGGGATATTGCGTCTAAACCCCAAAGTCTCGATTTCGATAACGCAGCGGCGGTTCCACTCGGCGCGTTGACCGCATGGCAGGCGATTTTTGATTTAGCCCATCTCAGCAGCGGGCAAACAATTTTGATAACCGGCGCGTCAGGCGGAGTCGGTTCGCTCGCTGTTCAACTTGCCAAAGCAAAAGGCGCATACGTCATCGGTACGGCTTCAGGACGCAATGAAGAGTTCGTCAGAGATTTAGGGGCGGATGAATTCGTTGATTACACGAAGCAAAACTTTGAAGAAGTCGTTAAAGACGTTGATGTCGTCTTCGATGCGGTCGGCGGCGACACGTTTGAAAGAGCGTTCCAAACTTTGAAAAAAGGTGGCTTTCTGGTAACGTCAGTGGAATTTCCGTCCGAAGAAAAAGCTCAGGAATTTGGCGTCAAGTCCGCGCGGGTCCATTGCAAGCCAAACGCGGAACAATTAGCTGCCATCAGCGCATTGGTTGATGAAGGCAGATTAAAAGCGCACGTCGCAACCGTTTTGCCGCTCGTAGAAGTGAAAAAAGCATTCCAACTTTCCGAAAGTGGGGGCACACGCGGCAAAATTGTTTTGCAAATTGGGACATAGTTTTGAAACAACAGGCGCGGCAACGGCAAATCAGCCAACAGCAGCCCAAGCCTCGCCACAAAGCACACCGAAAAGCGGGGAGGGTTTCAGCAGGAATTAAGGTTAATTTACCGGACATGATATAATTCCCAAACTGGGAGTAGGAAACGTGACAAAGTAGTTTGACAGAGTGTCTTTTGACTTGTGTTCAAACTTGACTTATTCTTTATCTGATTTAAAACTGTCACAGTAACCTATGAACTCACGCCAAGGAAAACAAAAGCTGTTGTCTATTGGAATAGAAGCTCACGGTCGTATTGCTATAGGCATATCTGCTCATGGGCTGATCGCTATAGGCATATCCGCGCATGGTCTCATCGCTATCGGGGTAGTCAGTATGGGTATGTTTTCATTCGGTATCGTATCTATGGGGCTGGCAAGTGTAGGAGCCGTGTCTATGGGGCTGACAAGCGTCGGAATACAGACAATGAGTTTAGTAGGGCATCAGGCAAATCAATCAGGACAAAAAGTCCCAACAAATGAGATGCCTGGTATGGATATGCATCACTAAACTGGTCAACATTTAAGTTGCTGATTGAGGCAGAAGGGGAGAGGGGCGTAATATTATTGAAAATGGTGTATACGCCATAGGAAGAAGATAAAAAAGCTCGGTAATCTTACGCCGGGAAGGGAGTAATCTGTGCAATGAAACTAATAATTTGCACAAAGTGATTAGAGATAATATCTTAAAATAAACTGTAGTATTATCAGAAAAAATGAAAATGACATTGTAGACCTTGATATTGTTTGGAATGTCATTGAAAATTATTTGCCTTCATTAGAAACAACGATTGAAGCAATGGCACAGAAGTTTTGGAATGTTTAAGTGATAAAGGGGCTATACCTCACCTTTGCCAATTTCCGGGCTGCGCCATCTGGTAAGCATATTGCCAAGAAATAAATGCCCAGCCGTCAAACTAGATCTCTCGTCGTAGTCGCAATATTCCCCAATACGGCTGGGCATTTATTTTTATGGATCACTCTAAAACCCAAACTGGTTAGTATAGTGATTTTTCACGGGAACTCCTCAAAGCAGCAAAAAGCGTAGTTTTTTCTACAGCCTCATTGTCAAGAATCTAAAATTATTGACAATGAGCCTGTGGAAATCAGGAGTTGCGAAACCCCAAAAATACTTTTTTCAAGATGCTGTGAAAAGTCAGGTTAGTATGAGATGCAAAACGCTGATGCACACCAGAAATATCGCTGGCATTAAGCAGGAGTTCGTCAGCAAGGGCAGTAAACTGATACTGGTGTTCTGGCCCCTAGTCTTCAATCAGCTGATACAGCCTAATTGAATGTTCTGGCTATACTAGAGGGGATAGCTAAGTTTATTGACAAAGGTAGTTATAATAGTGGGCACAAAACCACAACTACGTTGCGGACAACCGACTCAAAACCGAAATCTCTGGTCTGACCAATGGGATTTTTTAGGCGAGGTGACAACGAATAAGATCAGATTGTGGGAGTTTTGTCAATAAATAGCTTAAAACTATGGAGGTAATCTAGAATCATTCACATCATTTAAGGAAGCACCTATGATAGCGGAACTGATGGAAGTGTTAGCCAGGTCTATATATATACTACAAATGAATATTGGTTGGATGAGTTGGAATTTATTTCTAGCTTTCATACCTCTGGCATTAAGTGTTTGGCTGTTTCGCACTAAACGAGGACGTTCCTTGGTCTGGTGGCTGGGATTCGTGGTTTTCTACGCTTTTTTACCGAATGCGCCTTATTTGTTGACTGATGTGATTCACCTGATCGAAGATATCCGCGTCACTCAATCGGTATGGGTCATTACCCTGGTGTTAATCCCAGTGTATGTGCTGGTTATTCTGGCTGGATTTGAAGCCTACGTCATATCTTTAATTAATTTAGGTCACTACTTACACCGCATTAGCAAGACTCAATGGATTATATGGGTCGAATTGATTACGCACGTTCTCAACGCTGTTGGTATTTATTGGGGTCGCTTCTTGCGTTTCAACAGTTGGGATATTATTACTCAACCAGATTATTTGCTTGCTAAAGGTGTAGAGGAAACTCTGGGTAAACAGCCTCTCGTTATTATTACTATTACTTTTGGTATACTTACAGCCCTGTATTGGATTATGAAACTAGTGACTTTGGGTTTCATTAAGCAGAGATCTCAAGGAAGATCTAACCAGTCACAACAGATAAATTCCAACACTTCTAAGACTGAATGACTGTAGTTTCACTCTCTCATCGCATTAATATTACCTATCGCCAGAAAGATGAAAGTTAACCTTCTCTGACGTGAGATAAAACAAGGAATATGGGAAAAACCTCCCATTTGATCACTAAATGTTTAGTGGTTTATACTAGTATATTTACTCGTATTATTTATTAAGAGTATTTAAATAGTACAGCAAGTTAAGCTCACGAGAATAAGGCGATAGGTATATATAGTTATAAATTCAAACCTCTACAATTTTATGATATAATCAAAAAATAATATAATCCTGTTAAAAAAAACCAAAAATATCTAC
>JAQYWO010000339.1 GCA_029379215.1 Rhizonema sp. PD37 | reverse complement strand
GATTATGGACTTTAGTTTATATTATTAAGTGTTATGAGCAAACATCTAACAGATCTAACAAGAACGTAGCGCTTAAATTAGAGCGTTCAGCAATTTAACTTATAGGTTATTTTTCAAATCAACTTTTATCAGATAGACGAATTTAACTTCTAAATATCTCTAAGTTTTCCTAACTTTTTATGCTCGACACGGCTAACCCCTAAAGTAAAAGTTTTCTAAAAAACGGATGGGTTCACCAAACTAGACAGGACAATACTTAAGAAGCATGAGGAGCGTTCCACTAATAGCGGATAAGCCAATGGGCCATTAAGTAAGTCAACAGTTACTCCCTAACCGCCAGCAGAATACGAATCTAAAAAAATATGCGTGCCAAGAAAGTCAATAATCTTACACTCAGTAAGGAGAGTAAGCACGTTCTTCACGACTTCTACAGTGGTTTCAACTCTACTACCATTACACCCAAAAGCTGAGGCGGTTGCTATATCACCCACAAGTGCTGGCGTCTAAAAAAAGCGAAAATCTTCAGAGTCAAAATAAGCAAAATTTTCGGACATACTTGCTCAAAGAGTCCGTCAAGCTCATGAAATTAGGGATTTTTCAACAACAAGTCAGCTTGGGCAACCGTTAAAGTTCATCCAATATTTGGCGTTGCATACTTGCGCGTTGGTTTGGATATTGATAATTTTGACTAAGGATCAATGTCAATTCTTCGTGACAACAGTCGCCTATGCGTAAGAAAACGCCTCATGCGCGGCAGTTGCTTCAAACCGGGGAACCAACCAAGAGCGCTAGTCGCCGTGAGAGCAGGCGTGAGTTCCCTGTAGCCCACAGCGAGCCAATGCACTGCCTTGCTTTTACGTGAGGCAAAATGCATCCCCTTAATCAGGAACGCTCGATATTTTTTCTTGTACAAGCACATAGGGTTGCACAATTAGAGTAATGAATCGTCTCTTGGCGTCGCTATTCCACTTTCCCATTTGAGTTGATGACGGTTTGGCAATCAATGCTTCATCGATCCAGGTTTGTACAAACGATAAGTTATCGCCAGCGATCGCCACTCCTACATCCAACAAGTTCAATTCTGCTGCCACTACAATTACCGCATCCCTTTTCACATGGGGAATAAGCCACTCCCACTCAGCCTCATCCAAATTTTCTGTTAATTCCGCTCTTAAATCTGACATAATGTCCGAATCTTCTGTGCCTAAACTCATTTTACGCTCATAAGGGAGTAGGGAGGAATTACAAACTTCACCTGAAGCGTCAAGAAGTTGGTGAAGGATTCCTTGCTACTGAGGATGGAGAGATTGCAATACCAACAACCCTTGAAGGTATAAGGAAATACTTAACCAAATTGGTATAGTCTACTGTATTCGTTACTCCAGATTAGTGACGGCTAATTCGCTTTCTAATTGACAGCAAGCTTATCGCCCCAGATCGTGAAGCGCATTAATTGCTGTCATACACTGTTGCGTCACGGCTTCCAATTGTTCTTTACCAGTAGAGATTGGAGTTTCAATAACTTCGCCAATTCGCACTGTGACAGGAACTGAACGTGGAACGAGTACCCCTTTTTGCTCAATTGCCTGAGTCCCCCACAAACACACTGGCAAGATTGGTGCTTTTGCCTTGGCAGCAATCAATGCTGCACCGCGTTTTGGATCTGTGATTCGTCCGTCTGGGGTACGAGTTCCTTGTAAAAACACGCCTATAGCCCAGCCACCATCAAGATACTTTAAAGCTTCCCGAATAGCAGTGCGATCAGCAGATCCCCGACTCACTGGATAAGCACCGTATAACTCAATAGCTTGTTTCAAAATTGGGATTTTGAACAATTCTTCCTTTGCCATATACGCTACTGGACGGCGTACACAATTAGAAACAAGTGGTGGGTCAAAGTTACTGGCGTGATTGCTCACTACTACCAGTGGTCCAGTTTTAGGAACGTTTTCCGCACCATAAATTTGCCCCCGAAGATAGGTGTGGAGTACAGGACTCACCACTGACCACTTAAAAGCGTGGTACAGCAATAAACTAATCAATGGTTCGCGGCTTGTGCCCACAAAAAATGATTTAAGATAAACAGATACGAATTAGCATAACAAAAAGGTTAGTCGTTAGCTATTACTTATTATCCGATCTGCTCTTGACTCAAGCATTTTCTAATTAAACGTCAGTTAACCAAAAAGTTTTTCCCGTCTAGTAAAACTGGGTTACGTAAAATTTCGAGTGTTGTCATTGTCGGTAATGTTACTAAGGCTGAAACCTTAAGAGATCTGATCGCTAAGTGCTTTATGCTTCAATGGTGCACCCTAATTTAATCTATGATACGGCTTAAGTTGCTGCTAAGGGCATCGTCTTGAGCAGACACGTAACCTAAAAATGATTGTACAGATGGACTAGCAGGGTTTTTATAGACGTAATACAACTGGCGTTGGTAAGGATAACTACTTGTATCTGGTGTCACACCGTCAATTGCTAAAACTCGTATTGTTTGCTGTTGAGCAGCTTGAGCGTAAGTCGTATAACCTATCCCATCAGTTGTATCATGACTTTCGTGAATTGGTATCAGCTATGCTGGTGCCACTGGTGAGTGATAAAAGAACGTCAAGTTGACAAGGATGGTTTGCCTAAAAATCCGCGTCCTATTGCTAGTGATCTTTTAATAAAAACGCTACCCAATTTAAAGAAAGCTAGAACTTGATTAAGCAGGCAAATCAGCAGCACTGCGGACATTTTCTAAAATAAAATCCGGACAAGTGCGTTTTGCTAAACCAGTTAATACGTTCCGAGGACCTATTTCCACAACTCGCTTTACGGCATTTTCTAATAATGCTAGTGAAGTTTCTCGCCACCGTACAGGACTGCTAATCTGTTGTATTAATCGCTGCTTTAAAAGATTAGCATCAACAGTTGGAACAGGTTCGACATTGGATAATACTGGCACAAAAGCTTGCTGAAACTCGACAAGTTTTAGAGCTTCTTGAAACTCAGCTGCCGCATCTGCCATTAAAGGAGAGTGAAAAGCCCCTGATACCTTTAAAGGAAGAACACGCTTGGCTTTGACTTTAGACATGAGCGTTTGTACTGCCTCTGGAGTTCCAGAAATGACAACCTGAGTGGGACTGTTATCATTTGCTAATACCACGTTTGGGATTTCCGCAATGACTTTCTCCAATTGTTCGCGATCGCAATCAATGAGAGCCGCCATCATCCCACCTGCAGCATTTTCCATCAAGGAAGCACGATGCTTCACTAGCCGCAAACCAGTAGACCAATCAAAAACCTTAGCGACGTAAAGAGCAGTGTATTCTCCTAGACTATGACCTGCGACTAAATCTGGCTGTTCATGAACTCGCATCATATCAGCAAGAATGCTTTCTACTACATACAGACAGGGTTGAGTGTAGAGAGTGCGTGCTAATTCTTCCTCATTTTGGCAAATGTCGCTGACAGACCAGCCTAAAATTTCCTCAGCTTGAACCAACTTATCTTTGGCTAATGGTAGGTGTAGTAGATCTGTTCCCATTCCCTGCTGTTGAGAACCTTGTCCTGGAAATACCCATGCGGTTTTTGTCATTTGTTATTTGTTAGTAGCTAGTTGTTAGTCGATATAGGGGTTAGTAGTTAGTCACTCTTCAGTCATCAAATTAACAATTTACAACTAACAATTAACAATTAACAATCAACAATCAACAAATTTCTACCTTCCCCATTGAAAAATTGCAGCTCCCCAAGTCAGCCCTGCGCCAAAACCTGATGCAGCAACAATATCGTTAGGTTTAATTTTTCCCTGACGAACTGCTTCATCTAAGGCAAGGGGTATGGAAGCCGCAGAAGTATTGCCATATTCAGCCAGATTACTGATGACTTTATGTTCTGGAATATTCAAACGTTGGGCAACAGCATCAAGAATGCGCTGATTTGCTTGATGCAATATCAGCCAATCTATTTGATCGACAGTGAGGTTGGCGTGAAATAAAGCTTTGTCAAGCACTTCTGGTACTTTTTGTACAGCAAAGCGGTAGACTTCTTTACCGTTCATTGTAATTGGCTGGAAATTTCCTTTCCCAATATGAACATCAGGGAGAAGTTCTGTAGGTTCTGGAGTACAAGCTAGGTTGAGGTATTTGTTTTGAGTGCCATCGCTTTTTAATTCAAAACCCAACAAGCGATCGCTTTCATTTGCCTGCAATACCACTGCCCCAGCGCCATCACCAAAGAGTATACAAGTTCCTCTGTCTTGCCAATCTACCCAACGCGAAAGGACATCCGCCCCAATCATCAATACTTTTTTATACACTCCTGTTTTAATATACTGAGCAGCGGTCACTAATCCAAACACAAAGCCAGAACAAGCCGCAGTTAAATCGAAGGCTACAGCTTTGTGTGCTCCCAATTGAGCTTGAATTTGACATGCACTACCAAACAAGTCATCCGGGGTAGAAGTTGCTAGTATAATCAGATCTAATTCTTGTGGTGAAATCCCTGAAGCAGCGATCGCCTTTTGACTGGCTAAAGTTGCCAGTCCGCTCAACGATTCGCTCTGATTGACTAACCGCCGTTGACGAATTCCTGTTCTTGTCGTAATCCACTCATCTGATGTATCCACCAGTTTAGTTAGTGCCTGATTATCTAGAAAAGTTGCTGGTAATGCGGAGCCACTTCCTGTAATTGCTATTCCTATATTTTGCACTGCTGCATCTCCCAAGCTATCAGCTATTAGTTAGTTGAACAAAAGTCAAAAGTCCTTTGTCATTGGCTTAAAGTCCTTACAAATGACTAATGACTAATGACCAATGACTAATAACTGCTAACCGCTTTCACGCTGTAAACTTTGATATTGATACTGGATTCTCTCCAGCACCTGATGATCGACCGCTTCTTTAGCCAGGCGAATAGCATTAAAAATAGACGGTGCTTGAGAACTACCGTGACTGATAATGCAAATTCCGGCAACACCTAAAAGTAAAGCACCACCCCGTTCTGCATGGTCAACTCGCTGCTTGAGCCGCCTCAGATTTGGTTTTAAAATAGCCGTGCCTATTTGACCGTGTAATCCTTGGGGTAATTCTTCTCGAATAAATTGCAGCAATACTTCTCCGACTGCTTCGGCAAATTTTAACAACACGTTGCCCACAAAGCCATCACAGACAATAACATCAAAGTGACCGGAAAGGACATCACGCCCTTCGGCATTACCAACAAAAGAAATTTGGGAATTTTCCCGCAGCATTTGGTGAGCTTGGACGGCCACATCGTTTCCTTTACGTTCTTCTTCACCAATATTCAATAAACCCACTTTGGGATCTTCTGTACCCAGTACGTACTGACTGTAAACTGACCCCATAACAGCGAATTGCTCTAAAAACTTAGGACGGCAGTCTACATTTGCGCCAACATCCAATATTAATACTGGCTTATTGGCTATTGTCGGAAAAACCGCACCAATTGCCGGACGGTCAATTCCCGGTATTCGTCCCAAACGCAGTAAAGCTGATGCCATAGCTGCCCCCGAGTGACCTGCAGAAACTACTGCATCCGCCCGATTTTGCTTAACTAAATCCATTGCCACATTAATCGAAGCCTTAGGCTTGCGCTTAATAGCGCTTAAAGGCTCCTCATCCATTGCGATCGCTTCCTCTGCAGGAACGATCTCCACCTGCTCCAAATTTGTTTTTGGCGGCAGTTGGCTTTCAATTGCTTGGGGATTACCAACTAACAAGACTTGAACACCCAATTCTTCTCGTGCTCGCAGTGCGCCAGCAACGATTTCATCGGGTGCGCGATCCCCTCCCATTGCATCAATTGCGATCCTCACGCAAGTCGATCCCATTGCTTAGAGCTTTTAGAAACCTTACAAATTTTACCAGATGCCTCGGATACAGTAGTAAATTATGAAGTGCCAAAACACGTCTATTACTAAAGCCTTAGGTTCTGCCAAGCCCAAGATAGCACGAATTTCCTCTGTAACTTACAATTGGACTTTGCTTATTGTGCTGACAAGAGCAAGAGTAGGAGTGTTTGCTATTAAGTGTTCAACTGTGACTTTTCTGTTCTTATTGACACAAATAAAATATTAAGGCCCAGACTATAAGGCGCTCTTAAACTGTCTATGTAGGCACCTAACATCCGTAAATTGCGACTCCGTATGAATTTTTGCGACTCAATAGGATCAGTTCTAATTTGACGGAGTCACAATTTGTTTTTATGGATCTCTCTAATCAAGGAGATTTACTAAAAAACCGAAAACTTGCCTGATTTTACTGCCGATTTTTGGAAGATATTGAATAGACATAAGTTAAGTCGGTACAAATAAAGCAAAAAGAGTGAGTCCAGCCCTTCAGGCAGGAACCCGTTTATATTAGGTCGTCCTCTATCGGTTTCCTGCCTGAAGGAAAGGCTGATAATAGTTTCCGCCTTATTTACAAGTCGTAACATAGTTATGTTTATTTACACTCACTCATCAAGCTCATGATTTACCGCAAAAACATTGAGGGGTTTTACTGATTTTTAGAATTGTCAAAGTCCTTTTTAACTCCTCATTCCCCATCTTTACCAAAAATTGTTGGTCTGCCAGACTACTAGTAAGTGGTAGCAGAAATAGATATTTAATTCATGCAGAGCCAGAAAACCAATGTTGCTTGGCTTTCCTGATGAGTGCGAGTGAGCGAATAAGTGCACTCGTAGTATTGGGTGTTAAGTCCTTTCAGTCAACAGGCACAAAAGTCAACTGTTAACCGTCAACTCAAACAAGACAATCCTTCGCACTCTACTCTTTAGTCGAGGGATAATTTGGTAGACAGTCTGTGGGTGGATGCAGCAAGCAAATTTTACCCACCGTCATCAATCAGTCAGCAGTATATTTGAATGCGCCACGGCTTTTCTTTAAGGACAGAATTTGGAGCATTTAGCAGTAACTTTTTAGTGGGTGTAATCAAAATATCATTGTCTAATCTTTTGAAGGACTATGACCTAATTGAAAACTAATGATTCTCTGCTTTTCGTGTTAAAACGATTAGACAGCCATCTTTATGTTTCTTGAAACCAACAAAGAACTTAGAATCGAGTGATAAGAACTCGGTCTGAGATTTGTAGTGCTTGGTTTCGAGTACTTATGTGACAAGCTTCACCAATTCTTTTCCAACGAAGAGCGTTGGGCGCTCCGATTTGCTGCTGTTCACTTTAGAGGTGTCAAATCGCCTCCTAATTACATTGTATGTTCTTCTTCAAAGAATTTTTATACAAGAAGTGCAGCGAGTACATTCGTGTTGAGGATATGCAATCTATTGAAATGGTGATGTGCCTTGTATTAAAGTAATTTTCAAGACTTGGATGAAAACAGTATTTGATCTGATGTTAGCAGAAAGGTAAGCAGGAAGCCTTGTCATGTCGAACTTTGATTCAACGAACACGTGGTCGAATACTAAGTGCAATCAACACCAACAAGGTGATATTAACCTCATTTTACACACTGATTGCCGTGTGAGGGGTATGACCCATACTATAACTCTATTGTCCATCCCATTTGTACAAGAAAAAATCAATCGATATCATAACTCGATACTTCGTAGTCGAGAGTATTTGCGTAACTTTACAGAAAACAAAGTAGCACATTCTACAGAGGAATGAAGCATGCTGGAATTATTGGGTTCAGGTTTGGTTTCGGTTTGGCTCCAAATGGTTGGGGTGCCAGTCAAGCCCTTAGATGCTTTAGATGTATTGGCTTGGCAAAGTAGCCCTGGTTTGGTTCTTGCTGCCGATCCAAATCCAGCTGCGGCTACCACAGTTCAACAATATCTACAGGAACTGCAAAAATCGAAACTGGTGAGTCGCGAGCAAACGGAGAGTCAAGGGGTGTGGATACAGTCCGGACCTATGCTAATGGCCAATCACGAAGGTACGACTCCTTTGCCTGCTGCCTCTTTAACTAAAATTGCTACCACGCTCGTGGCATTGAAAAATTTGGGACCAGATCACCAATTTCAAACTTTGGTAAGTGGCACAGGACCAATACAAAATGGTGTGTTGCAGGGAGATTTGGTGATTACAAGCGGTGGCGATCCTTTGTTTGTTTGGGAGGAAGCGATCGCCCTTGGCAACAGTCTTAACCAAATGGGTATCAAGCAGGTTAAGGGAAATTTGATAATTACTGGCAATTTTGCCATGAATTTTCAACGCAATCCGGTGCTAGCAGGTCAACTTCTAAAGCTTGCTTTGAACTCTGCTACTTGGAATCGTGCTGCTACTTTTGAGTACTCACTCATGCCCAAGGGAACTCCTAAGCCTCAAGTTATCATTGCAGGGAAAGTCAAAACCTCTGACGATTCTGTCGCTCAAAAAACCTTGCTATTACGTCACTACTCCTTACCCTTGAAGCAAATTATCAAGGAGATGAACGTTTTCAGCAATAATGACATAGCAGAAATGCTGGCTCAGGCTGTAGGAGGAGCGAGTGTCGTACAATCAACAGCCGCTCAGCTGGCTCAAGTACCAAACTCAGAAATTCAGTTAATTAATGGTTCAGGACTTGGACCTGAAAATCGCATTTCTCCCAGAGCCATCTGTGCTTTATTAATGGCTGTTCAAAGGGAAGCCGTTGCCCATCAACTAGATCTGACTGACTTATTTCTTATGTCTGGCTTAGATCATCGTGGGACGATACACGGCAGGCACATTCCTCTTGCTACTGTGATTAAAACAGGGACACTTAGAGATGTCAGTTCATTAGCGGGAGTGATGCCTACACGCGATCGCGGCTTGGTTTGGTTTGCTATTCTTAACCGTGGTACAAATGTATCAGCTTTTCGCTCAGGGCAAGACCAATTGTTGCAACGTCTTTTGCAACAACTCCAGGTAGCCTCAGAAGTTCCCGCTGCCCTGATACCTCACTCAGACATCAACACTGTACCGCAATTAGGTGCGGTCAATCGTAATGAAATGGTTTATGGGGGATAGTTGATAGTTGATAGTTAGGAGTTAATGGGTGTTCTATAATGTCCGGTTAATTAACCTGAATTTTCATAACCACTTAACCCCTCCCCCTTCGGGTGACGCTCCTCCGTCGCTAACGCTGCGAAGATCGCCAGTCGCCTACGGAGGGAAACCCTCCTGCAGCGCTGGACTCACCGCTCGCGGGGAGGGGAGACAAAGCACACCGAAAAGCGCTCTTGGGGTT
>JAQYWO010000338.1 GCA_029379215.1 Rhizonema sp. PD37 | reverse complement strand
ATATTTTTGTGTAAGTACTTACCAGATGAAATAAAGAATCTCATTCTAAAAAATGGGCAAATAAAGGCAACAGCAGTTCATACTCTGCACCGAAAATTTGATGGAAAAGAAAATCTTGTATCTACAGAGATGTTTGATTTAGATGAGCAGGAGTCAGAAGGAACTCAAAAAGTTTTTGCTATAGCAGGTCCTCTTGTAGACACATTGAAAAATGGTAAAGTTTTAATTATTGATGAATTTGATGCTAGAATTCATCCTTTAATCAGCCGTGCAATTGTTGAATTATTTAATTCCCTCGAAACGAATCCAAATAATGCTCAGTTAATATTTATGACTCACGATACTAATTTGTTGAGCAATCAGCTTTGGCGTAGGGATCAGATTTGGTTTACTGAAAAGAATAGATATGGTGCAACAGATTTGTACTCTTTAGCAGAATACAAAGTACGTAACGATGCATCATTTGAGAGTGATTATATTAAAGGTAAATATGGTGCAATTCCATATATAGGAAATTTGGATCATATCATCGACTCTCATGTCTAAAAAAAAGATAAACTCTCGTCGCAGATATTTACAGAGAAAAGTGGATACGAGGGAAGTCAAGCAGAGATTCTTGATCGTATGTGAAGGAGAAAAGACAGAACCTAACTACTTTAGGAGTTTTCGTGTTCCCAAGAATGTCGCTGTAATAAACGTGCAGGGCTTAGGAGAGAATCCGAGCAAATTAGTTAAAAGCGCAATGAAACTGAAGGAGCAAGATAATTCCGATCAAGTTTGGTGTGTTTTTGATCGTGATTCTTGGACGCCTGAAGATTTTAATAATGCAATTAAAAATGCTCGTAGCAAGGGTTAAAAGTTCTCATGAAGCGTTTGAAGTATGGTATGTCTTACACTTTGAATTTCTCAATACTGGTATTCCTCGAAGTGATTATATTAAAAAGTTAACTTCTCTATTTGGTTGGAAATATCAAAAAAATAGCGAAACAATCTATGAGGAGCTATATAAAAAGCAATCTATTGCCATTAAAAATGCTGAAAATCTTCTGAAACAATATACTCCTCACATTCCTGCTCAAGACAATCCTGCAACAACAGTGCATCTGTTAGTGCAGGAACTCAACAAGTTTATTCCCTAGATAGAATATCTTCTAAATCATTCTTACCAGTATTTTTATAGTCTTAACTTTTTGACTCACTTAACGGTTAAGGAGCGAGTATCGGCTTTGGTGTATAACCAGTGTGCGATCGCTGAAGCTCCCGTTTCCGCAGGTTCCAAGACAACTTCTAGTGTAGGGTCGGCGGTTTATGCCGCCACTACATCCTTAATGAGCAAGTTACTCAATCTGGCATTCAAAAATCCTAACTCTCCCCTCTACGGGCATGATGAGTATGAGCAAGTCGAAGGACGAGTTATAGACACTTAGGGTTTCTCCTAACCTTAATCAATAGGTAATCGCCACTATCTACCATAACGATGCTGCCACTCATTAAGTAGATTTGCAAGGGAATAAGCGCTTAAATCAAAGACAGCATATATTGACACATCATAACCGCGCTTACCTAACATCTGTATGCGGCGTGAAGCATTGGCAAGTTTTATCAACCTAGTACGATGGGGAGAATCTTGATTCAAATTAAACCCAACCACACTGCCCATCGGCACATGATTAATGCTCTGCTTGATAACACGAAAATCATCTACCTCGCTCCAAGTGTAGAATTTCTTGCTTGTTATATATTGAATAGTCAGTCCTTTAGGTTGTAGCTCCAAAAAATATCGCCTTGGCATCACCAAGCAGCCAAACAGTAGGAAGGCGAAAAAAATACCCATAGTCCACAGTGTCCATGTCGGCGCATGTATCCACTTGTCAAAATTGACAATGAGTGAAATCGCCACTATAATCAAAAAGGGGAAAAAAGCACGTAAAAATTTACGCCCGTTAAAGCGAATAATCATCTTTTAATCTGCCGCGATTAATAACAGTAATACTTCACTTCATAGTGCATCTAAAAATTGGGTTTAGGGTGATCGCCAACTCCCATATTTACCGGTGCGTACAATGACAATCATTTGTTAACGTTTGATAATTAACTTTGATCAGGATTATTTATATACTACCCACGCACACCCAGCTTATTACAATCGGTTTTTACTTATTTATTAGGATTTAATCAGTTATTTAAAGCACTTTAAACACTGAATTTTCAGATCGGGAAATCACCTTAATGAACAAATTTACTCATTCAGCGAGAGAGAACACAACTGTATAAGCTGTGCTTGGAGATTTACGGAAGCGCAATACTACGAAGTGGTTGCCTAGGGCATCGCACTCGGTTCAGGTGATGAAAAATTCTGGATAGCTCATCATTACTGTGTTGGCTCAATACCCCTACCTTCAGAAAAACACAACTTCTGTCATGTTCGTTTGAAAACTTGTAATATAAATGAAAGTAGTGTTCAGTGCTTTTAACAGTCTGATAGCTATAAAGCCCTACTCCGAAGCCATGTTTTATTTACAAGTCATTTTCCGAACATAATATGATTTATCTTCGGAAAAGAAAATATATTCACTAGTTTGCAGAAATCTATCTGCGGAATTCCGCAGATACAAAACTTAACATATTCCGGAAATGTTCTGTAAATAGGAAAAACTCAAATTGTGAACATTGGGAAAATGGAAATCTATCTGCGGAATTCCGCAGATACAAAACTTAACACATTCCGGTAATCTTCTGTAAATAGGAGAAACTCAGATTGTGAACGTTGGGAAAACGGAAATCTATCTGCGGAATTCCGCAGATACAAAACTTAACACATTCCGGTAATCTTCTGTAAATAGGAGAAACTCAGATTGTGAACGTTGGGAAAACGGAAATCTATCTGCGGAATTCCGCAGATACAAAACTTAACACATTCCGGTAATCTTCTGTAAATAGGAGAAACTCAGATTGTGAACGTTGGGAAAACGGAAATCTATCTGCGGAATTCCGCAGATACAAAACTTAACACATTCCGGTAATCTTCTGTATCCAGGAAAAACTCAGATTGTGAACGTTGGCGAAAAGGTTCACAATTAGAACCTCTCTCTATAGAAGGAAGATTCTGTGACTGAATCAGACAGAGGATAAATATAGCTTAACGCTACCTAAATCAATTTGTTGGTAAAGGAAAAATAACCATGATTTCATCAATGTTATTAGCAGTGCAAGAAACTGTTCCCAATACTGGTACTGAATGGAACTGGACGGGAACGCCAGTAATTGTTGTCGCTTGTCTGTTAGCTGTTTTGATTATTCCTCGCATAATTCGCAATCCCCATGTTGGGATGAAAATGCCTTTACCTTTCCCAGAGATTTTTAATAATCCTAGTGTTGGAACATTCCTTGCAGCAATGAGTGCGGGTCACCTCATCGGGATCGCTGCTGTTCTAGGACTAAGCAATCTCAACGCTCTCTAAATTTTTCTTTCTTTTGCAGATTATATGGGTTGCGGGTGGCAAATGGCTCTGGCTCTGGGGCGATCGCCACCCATTTTCAATCAAAGAATTTTTTTCTCCCCACTCGCCATTCCCCAATCCTCAAAGGAAAAATCAGGCTAACAAGCTTTCTTTGAGAGATCGCAGGTCTTTAAGATCTATCGTAACTTTTTCCCAAAAGCATTAATTGTTTATCCTAGAAATAGGAGCATCTTAACAAGTAAATGCTAATTTACGATTCATATCTATAAAAGTCAGTTAATGCAGCAATGTATATGGGTAGACATAACAATATTACATAGTGTTGGCGAAAAAGTGAATTAGGTGTAGGAAGAATTTCTTCCCTATTACCAGCCTGCGTCTATATAACTAGCTTACGAGACGTTAATAGCCGTTCTGAGTTATGACAAATTCTACTAGTTTGAGGAGAATATAGTGCAAAAAAATTGGAGAATAGGTTCTTTATTTGGCATTCCACTGTTTTTAGACCCTTTGTGGTTCGTGATTTTAGGACTGGCAACCCTCAACTTTGGCTTGTCTTATCAAGCATTGGGAGGTTTCCTAAGCTGGAGTGCTGGGGCGGTGATGGCACTGTTGCTTTTTGGTTCGGTATTGTTACACGAGTTGGGTCACAGTTTAGTAGCGCGATCGCAAGGCATTAAAGTTAACTCAATTACTTTATTTCTTTTTGGTGGCATTGCTGCTATAGAAGAGTCTAAAACTCCGGGAAAAGCATTTCAGGTTGCGATCGCTGGTCCCGTAGTCAGTATTGCATTGTTTTTCCTCCTTCAACTCATGAGTAATGTCCTAAATGAGACAAGCGTACTCAGCATAATGAGTGGGGATTTGGCAAGAATTAACTTACTTTTAGCACTATTCAACCTAATTCCCGGCTTACCTCTAGATGGAGGACAAGTGTTAAAAGCAGCACTTTGGAAAGCTACGGGTAACAGATTTAAAGCTGTTAAATTAGCAGCAAAAGCAGGGCAAATTTTGGGATATGCGGCGATCGGCTTGGGTTTGGCAGTCGATTATTTAACAGGTGAGTTGGTAACTGGGCTCTGGATCGCCTTGTTAGGTTGGTTTGGTATCCGCAACGCTACTAGCTATGATCGCGTGACAACTTTACAAGAAACCTTGCTACAGCTAGTTGCTGCCAACGCAATGACACGAGACTTTCGGGTTGTGGATGCTGATAAGAGTTTGCGAACATTCGCTGATATGTACCTCTTAGAAAGCACCGCCCCACAGGTGTATTTTGCCGAGTCTGATGGACGTTACAGAGGTATAATTTCGATTGATGATTTACGTTTAGTGGAACGAAGTCAATGGGAAACTCAAACCTTAAACAGTATTGTGCATCCTCTGACAGAAATTCCCACCGTGACTGAATCCACTTCACTTGTTGAGGTCATTAACAAACTGGAGATTGAACAGTTACGATACATTACTGTTCAATCTCCAGCAGAAGCTGTCGCTGGGGTGATTGATAAGGGAGATATTGTGCAGGCAGTCGCCCAAAAGTTAAGTTTACGGATAACTGATGCCGATATTAAGCGCATCAAAGAAGAAGGCAATTATCCACCAACTTTGCCATTGGGTGCGATCGCGAAATCAACAACCCAATCATAAATATTACTCGCTGACTTAAAGAAAAAAACGATGAATGACTGAAGTTTACCCATACATTTGTACTATATTAGCCGAAAAAGCTTATTAAGACGAACGAGTATAGAGCAATCTTTACCGTTCGCAGCGTTCCCTAACGAGATTCCCACCTTTTATCGCCAAGAGCGATAGCCAGTGCTGTTCAAAGAAGCATATTTGAAGAATGAGTTGACGGAAGTTGACAGTGCATGCATGGGAGTGTTAAGGAACAGAACGTAGTTCGTCTGGAGGGAAACCAACGCTTTTATTCTCTGTCGGGAAAGCCGTCATTCGCACTGGCTCCTCCTTACGACTTCTATGACTGCACGACGCTGGCTCGACTAGAGGCGACTGGCGTTCCGAAGAAGAATAAGTACCAACTTTTCGGTTGACTTTCCACTCCTGTAATAGACTGTAATTTTTCCCAATTTAATGTTATGTTTTATACTATTTTCTGTCGCGAAGAAGACTGCTGACTTAAACTCTAAAGAAAATATAGATAATCGGTATTACTGCGAACACTTGAAACATCTACCCACGAAAGAATCTTCTAGAATAAAAAGGAGCAATTAAGTACATATACCAACGGAGGATAAAAAAACTCATGGCTGGTGGCGCGTCTCCGACCCCCGTTAGTCTGTCAGACAGAGAACTGCAAATTATCGACTTAGTGGCCGCTGGCTTAACTAACCAAGAAATTGCAGCTAAACTGGAGATTAGCAAGCGTACAGTTGATAACCACATCAGCAACATTCTTACCAAGACTGTGACTGATAACCGGGTGGCTCTTGTCCGTTGGGCTTTGCAGTGGGGTAAAGTCTGCTTGAACGATGTAAATTGTTGTGCTTTACCCAACCAGAATGATTCAACAGTTTCCTAATTTACTGCTATTTTTGATGGGTTACTGACTTTTCTTCTCCTCACGCCTAATTTTGACTTTGAACTTCTCAAAATTGAAAAGCACAGTAATGGACTACTTGGCTCAAGTAGAGGAAGTCTTTCTCCCCAACACAACATTTATTTGTCTCATTTGCAGGTTGAGACAAATAAAGCGGTAACATCCCCCCAATCCACCTCCGCTTGTGAGTGGAATCGGCTGAGCCTCCCTTATAAAAGGGAGGTTAGCTGGTGGGGTGAGAAATAGCAGACGAACTTAGACCATATGAAGATTTTCCCTTATATCGACTGAAATAAATCTAACAATCCACAAAAGTTAGCAATAGTTTTTAGGAGCAAGCGCTACATTTGAAAGAAATCTATGTTGCTTTATTGACTTGGGGCGCAGTGTGACTATGAATACCTCTGCTTCTGCCAAAGGTAACTCGTCTAATTCTGACTTTTTTAGTCTTGATTTTAACGATACCGATATACTCAGGCAGATCTGGTTTATCCTTGGATTGAAAGAAATTCTTATGCTGCGGCAGGTTCATGCCCTAGAACATGCTACAGTTTGGGTTCTTAGTGAATCCGAAAGATCCCATGCTTGTACAAGAACCTCAACCAATATTCACGTTGATAACGAGTTATTAAGCGGTTTATCTACAGACTGTGGATTTTATTTACATGGCGATGTACAAATAAGGGAGATCCAAATAAAAAAATACCCAACCTTCAATAATTAGTTGGTGTACGAGTTGGCGCGTGGAGGTCGTCCCAGCCCTTTGGGCTGGGACAAGGTTGGGTATTTTTTTTCTTGTAAGTGCCTAAGTGATTTGCGACGTGCAGTCACACTTGCCCAACATCGCCTCACCTCAGGAGAATGGGATTTGGCTTTGCATCCCCGTTGTGGCACTAATGCATCAGTAGCAGTACTCCTGACTGCGGGACTAGCTGTAAGTTCTTATCTACTCCTAAAGCGAGGATTAATAGAACAACTCATAGGTTTGGGGTTGGCAGTGGCAACTGCTGCTGAACTGGCACCTGACATAGGTACTTTGGCACAGCGATACCTGACGACTGCAATTCCCTTTAACCTGGCAATTCAAAATATTACTGTTACACGCGATGTTTGGGGTCGCGAAGCTTATGAGTGTTAAAGTATGCTGGCAAGAGTAGAATTCGTGTTGATAGTTAGTAATGGGTAAAAGGAAGAAAGAATAATACCAATCCCTAATCGCCAACAATTAACAACTAATAACCGACAAAGCATAATGCGAAAACTTTACTTTTTACTTCCTGGGACAGATGGCAAATTTGCCTGTGGTGGTTTGTGGGCAGAGTTAAAAATGTTTAATCTGGCACGGCAGATTTGTAGTGCTGATGTAGTCACTTACCGTCAACGAGAGGAGGGCAAGCTTTTTATAGATGATTTGCTCAAAGAAAAGAAATTAGATGATGTTATTTTTATTATTAGCTGGGGATTTCATGTAGCTCAACTGGCGGCTAAATTAAAGCAATATAATGTTGTTTACCATGCTCACAGTGCAGGTTATCGATTTAACTTGAGAGCGAATATTCCCATCATTACTGTTAGTCGAAATACGATGGGGTATTGGGGACAAAAGTCACCAAATTCTCTAATTTATTATTTGCCCAATCAAATTAGTGATGAATTTCAAAATTTAGGGAGTGAGAGGGATATTGACGTTTTAGTTCAAACGCGAAAATCTTCGGAGTATTTAATTAAGAAATTGATTCCTGCTTTACAGAAGCATTGTAACGTCATGGTTGCTAGTTCCTATGTGGATGATTTGGCTAAGCTCTATAATCGGACTAAGATATACCTTTATGACTCTGCTGAGTATTGGGCACAACAGAATGTCAGTGAGGGGTTTGGTTTGCAACCAATGGAAGCCTTAGCTTGTGGTTGTCAGGTTTTTTCTAGTATCAACGGTGGATTATCGGATTATTTAGATCCCGGATTTAATTGCTATAAAATTGCTGGCTATTCAAAAGAGTATGATATCCAACGTATTTTAAAGGTATTAGAGTGTTGGTCACCAACTGCATTATCCGAACAGTTTTTTGCAGATTATCGCTCTGCTAGTATTACTCAGCGTTTTCAAGTGATTCTAGATGAGTTAAACAATTTTTTTGACCGCAAAACGCATTACCCGTCAAATATTCAGAGTTTGACGAGTAGAAGGATGCTACAATTGCTTACACAAAGGATTTTCAGTAAGCTGAGGAAAAAATATTTCCAGGTATGATGGTTGCATTTACAAATATTGGCATTGACTTAATTGAGTATTACTGCTGAGTTTCCGAAGAGTTTTTTCCATTTGGTGGATTCGACGGATACTCAAGGGGAGAGATGCGAAATCCTGGTGCTTTGTAGTCTTTAGTTAAGTAATTTTCTGGGATGGCGATTTGATTACCATCTCGAATTGCTGAATAATGTGGAGAAAGAATTTCAATATCTGCTTCGTTGCATTTATCCTGGATGTTCTGATGAAGTTCTGAGTAAATTCTCGCCATTAACGTAGGCTGATTTGTATAGGCGTTTATTTCATAACTCACATAGAAATCACCCAAACTTGTTTGTAATATAAACGGCACAGGTTCTGCTAATATATGTGGCGTTGATAGCGCAGCATTAATTAGCACTTGATGAACTTTTCGCCACGGTAAGTCATAGCCAAGAGTTACCGTAGTGTGTAAAATTAAATAATGGTTAGGATCTTCAGCAAGAGCGCTATAGTTGAGAATTTTGCTGGTTAGCACTGTACCATTCGGGATAGTAATGACTACATTTTTGGTTGTGCGAATCTGTGTTACAAACAAACTTTTTTCGATAATATCACCAATTGCATCGTTAATCTTGATGCGATCGCCAAGTCTAAAAGCACGAGTATAAATTAGAATAATTCCTGCAATAATATTAGCTACCGCTGCCGATGAACCGAGTGATAAAAGAACACCCAGGAAAACCGAAATTCCTTGGAATGCAGGCGAACCAAATCCAGGTAAAAAAGGCAAAGCCACAACTAATGCTAAAGCAATTGTGAAAAATAATACTAGTTTAAAAGTTGGTTCTGCCCATTCTGGATAAAATCCAGGCAAAGATAAATTTCCGTTACCTAATTCTCTAAAAATGGGTCGAATAAATTTAATAAGATAGTAAGTAAAAATAATAATTATCG
>JAQYWO010000337.1 GCA_029379215.1 Rhizonema sp. PD37 | reverse complement strand
ATTTATAGTTGCGCTCAAGAATGCTGAGATCTAAGGTGCTGAAGCGTAATTAAAAGCCTTTACATAAGTTCTGATAGTTTATTTTTTCTCTGTCGCTTTACTTACAGCTAAATATATATTTTCTTAAAACATCTGCCAAAATGGCAAACATTTATGATTGATTTTTACTAAATTAGAGATAACAGCCATTAAGAAAATTGCTTTAAAAGTCATTACTGGTGGTTCTTTTTCCCTAAAAAGTTCTAAGTATAGAGAAGCTGAAGTGGCGGAACTCTCAATCCAAACTTCCGATAGTTACTTTATAATTTACACGGTTTGAAGTAATGCTCTATAGAACTTTCATAAATTCAGTCAGTGTTATTTTATAACGTTGATGGAGAGGAAGAAAAAGAAAAGTGACGGCAAAACCATTCTTGTGGTTGGTACAACGCATAGTTTCTCTTCTCTTTTTACTATCCTAATTCTAGTCCTCCCAATTAGGATTCTCACTCTTGATAGACTGGTGATTCATACAACACTACTGGAAGCTGAAAATTTAAAAAGCTTCCAGTTTTTTAGTAAGCATTCAGTCGTTACCCTTGCTTTGTGACGCTCTTTTCTCACATTCGGAATGGAAATTCTGCAACATCACATCTTGCATGAAAAATTTAAGACTTTTAATCACTCAGTATGAAACCTACTACCGCTACATTTTTCTTTGCTCAAAAACAGACAACCGTCTTCGTGAAGTCTGCCGGGGGAAGCTTCCGCCCCGGCGAGCTTAGCATTTTTAGGGGTTTGATCTGTTATGTTGTTGAGAATGTCGCAAAGTCTCCGCGAGCTTTGCCTAAAAATGCTCCCTATCAAATTGACACCTAAAAAATGGGGCAGGCTGACGCTCGTGCCGACGCTCCTCCGTCGAAGATCGCTACCGGTGCGTTAACATCCCCACTAATTAGTGTGGCAGCCAAACAGATCGACAAAACAAGCCTGGCCCATTTTTTCTCGTTTACGTCTGGAGATCATCGTTTGAGCGTGACGATTTTGTTAATGGTTGTCCCTTGAGTGCAACTGTGTTCATCCCAGCCCTTGATTTAGCGATGAAAGCTGAGAGAAAGAAGGTGTTGATATCGTAGATATTTTGACGTTGTCTCTCTTTTGCACGGATAGGTGGTTCCCTATGAGTAGATACTTACATAAACCTAACGTTCAAAATTGCTATAGAATTATGAACATGGCTGATAGCTAAATGCTTACCTACTTTGTTTAAATGCAGTCTCATCCAATGCAATGAATGACACCTCGAAAATAGTTATTGATCCAGAAGCAATTGTAAACTTTCTTAAAAGTGAAATGAACTTAAAGGAAGTATGTCAAAAAATTTTGTTTCAAAGGGTGATATCTAGCGCTGGAGAGCAAAGAGGGATAACTGTGACACCGGAAGAAATTCAAGTTGTGGCTAACAACCAACGTCAAGAAAAGCGTTTAGAAAAGGCTACAGATACACTTGCATGGTTAGCAGATCAGTTGATTAGCCCTTATGATTGGGAAGTAGGAATACGCAACTATCTATTAACGCAGAAATTAGCTGATGCACTTTTTGCTGAAGAAGTCAAAAAGTTTTTTGTCCAAAATCATCTGGAGTTTGAGCAAGTCATCCTCTATCAAATGATTGTCTCTTCTGAAAAGCTTGCTCAAGAAATTTATTATCAGATTGAGGAAGGCGAAATTAGTTTTTATGATGCCGTTCGCCTTTATGATCTAGATGACAGTCGCAGATATAAGTGTGGTTACGAAGGAAAAATATACCGTTGTGATCTGCAACCAGATATTGCTGCGATTGTATTCAGTACGCCACCCAAACAGTTGATTGGTCCTCTTAACTCTGATCTAGGATACCATCTTTTTATTGTGGAGGATTTTATCCCAGCCGAATTAACACCTCAGCGGTATAAAGAAATTCTTGATAATATGTTTCGACAGTGGTTAATAAAAGAGGTAGATTTTTTATGTGCTTAATTATCTAAAAAACTTGTTTTATATAGCTTTGGATAATTAATACTGTGTAGGCTTTTAAAAATAGGGAAATAATGTTCGGATTGAATATACGACAACAAAGTAATATCATGTTTTGTAAATAAGTTATAAATAACAAATAGGTTCGTAGTTGCGCTTTAGCGCTCTCAAACTGTTATAGTGCTAAAGCGCAACTACAAACATTATTATAAGTGTTATACCGAACATGATATAACTGAATAATTGGACTTATTTTTTCTCATTGAGGCAATGTCTAACGACAAAGCCCTAACGTTCGTACCCCTTCTCGTGTCAGAGACGCTTCTCTTCTCCTGTTGGAGAGGCTGCGCCAACGAGACGCGAACGCGAACGCGAACGCGAACGGGAAAGCAAGCTACGCATGATTGCGTTCCTTCGATTTTTAGCCCCCTCACATAATAGTACCTAACAACTAGTTGCCATTATGTGATAAGAGCTAGTTTCAATAAATAAAGAGAATTTTTACCTTTTCTTTATTTATCTACTCAAAACATTAACAGCATGATTGTCAATGATGACTTGAGCCAGTGGATGCGCCAGCCGCCGAGCCAGAACTACTGGAGCTTGTATTGGTATTCTCAACATAGATATTATTAATCACAGTTGTAGTTGGCTGTTGATTATAACCAAATATATCACCAAGAAGTCTAGGAACAATACCAAGGAGACCAAAAGTACCGCCTACAACTGTACCTAACTGGTCTTGTTTTGTGATATCTTCCACATAGTTCAAATCTGAAATATTCATTAGCTGTCTCTTTGTTGTTGATTGAATACCTACTTATCTAATGTCTTAATTTTTAACTACTAATAGCATTTTAAAATAAAAACATTAAACAATAAGCTTGTTATTATTAACTTATCATAAACCTATCAAAACTTATCAATTACATTTGTCTTTTTAAGACATAATTCCTTTACCTTTTGGCATCTTAGGACATAATACCCTCGTTCCTATGTGTATGCTAATAAAATGTTTTTAACATGTTACTATGATTTTCTTAATAGTTAAAAAGCATGTCATTAAGCTGCTAAAAAATTTATTTTACGCTGCACTTAATCAGAGAGTAGAACTACAAAATTGTATCTTTTGGGACTTTTAAAACATGTTCTATCCGTTACATCACTCATATTAAAAGAAGCCCACCGCTAACCCTTACCCGCGACGGGGGAGCTTAGAACAAATACTGCTTTGGCGGGGTTGGGTTAACTCAGATCTGGCACCTGGAAATTTTAATGTCAATTCCGTGACTAAGTGCGAAAGAGCGCATTCGTTCAATGTCTAGTAAAATCAAGCACACAAGTAATTTTGGTAGGTAAGCTTGCAAAGCTATTTAAGGCGCTGGGTGACTTACTTTCACTATGTTGAGGTAAGGGATACTATGAGTGCCTCTAAGAACAATCCTAACATCGCTTCAAGATTTTCTCGTTGGTAAACAGAGGGCATCAGTGATAGTAAGGTGTAGACGCTTGTTTTGGGCGTGGGCAAGAATTGAAACCATTTTTCTTGCTTAATTCATATGTTTTCAACGCCCTTTTTCTCATGCTTTGACACAATAATGCAAATAGGAATGGCAATACAATTGAAACTAAATTGGCATGAGCCAATGATAATGATAATCCCCCTCATGAGCGTAAATTCAGGTATCTCTCTATTTGACATAGACGCTCTTAGCGGCTTGCCGCAGGCATCGCCTGTGCTGAGGTACATTTCCGTACTCTCAACATTTATCCAGTTACATCTATAACTTTTGTGCTGCGTAAACCCATTCTTGCTTCTCGTGTTACTTCAATACACTCCTATTAGTGTATTAAGGGTTTATCAGGACAGGTGCAAGATCTGAGTTAAGAGGGAATTCAAGTTTGTTTACCGAAGATAGTTTTTGACTCGCATGGACTTTTTCAACATCATCAAATTTAAAGATAAGATGAAGTGTTACGCAATATACAAATAGACCATAATTTGCGTTATGGGATTCGGTTGTTGAAGGCGCTTTGCATAATCCTGTTTTGAGTGCTAAAAATACCTGAAATACCCAAATTTAATAGTACAAAAATACTATCAGAAAGTCGTAAAGATGAAGAATTTATAAAGTTTTATCGATTTCCTTATAAAGGTGTTGACAAACTGTATTTGAGATTACATAAATACTATAGATTAGTCTTTTGTATAAACAATTCAATGCTTTTACCTGCTCGCTGCTTTTTCTAAAGGCTAAGATTTTTTAGTTGAGAAAGGAATATTTGCATGAAGAGCTAACCATTCTTGCAGTGAGGTATGCAGATGATTTTTAGGTGTTTGCAAAAAGACATTGGCTACATGAAAGCGAATTTAACAAACCTCAAAATTCTGAAACTGCTGCAATTAATAGGATTGGTAGAGTTATGTAAAAGTTAAACAACTTGTGAAAATTCGTTTTATGAGTTTTTAAACGATGATAGTATAATAACAAAGCTGGATATTAATCAGCCATTTAGCATTAGGGGGTGCATCGGTGATTAGAGTAAATTATAGTAGATTCATCAAACACGACTGTTTATCAGCGAGACAACAGCTGTCTTTATTCTATATTTTTGGGGATTACCATACATAGTTAAGGAATCACACACATCAGTAACTTGGTAATCAAACCCAAAACTCAAATTATACTGAGTCTAAAAATTGCAGATTTCTTTCTTTGAGAGAAAATAGCTCGAGACTAATCGGTTTTTATCAGATATATCTCTACTTTATCACTCTGACGAGATAAAAATATAGGTTGAATGGTGAAGATCAGACTTAGTGAGAAAATTAGCGATTCCCTAAGGAGCAGTACCAAACTTTACGGTTTACGTGGAAAAACATCCTAATAAATCATTATCAGTAAAACTTGGTTTGGAAAAGGTTCATGTTTTTCCTGTAGCGAAAGTGATAAAAATAGATAAGGTAACAAGAAATACAAGTGACCCCATACGTATCCCTCTTAGGAGAGCAAAACACTAAGAGGGTCTGTTAGGGGTAGTTATACATCAAGTAATTGCTGAGTTAGCCAGATAGGCTGACTTGCTATGCAGCTGTGAAACCTTGGCCGGGATTTCAGCAACAGCTGCATCAGACGCATACGTCCACATTTTACAGTTGATGCCAACTGGGGATATATTATGACAAATTATTCGGATTATCACAACTCTAATGCGAGACATAAAGCAAGAATCAAAATAATGAGTCAGCTAATTTGCTCTTGAGACAGGAGTCAAAAGCAACACACATAAGACAATCTGAGTTTTTTTAAGAACAAAATTTTAGGACATTCAGGATTAAAATTACAATGATTGTGCTACGGGCGAGTAGAACTTCGAGGTTTCTACCGTTACAAAGAGTCATCTGCCAGTCGTACAGAATTCTTCTGTCTCCTAATCTCCTGACTCCTAAATTCCTCGTTACATGACAGATATAATTGCGACCGATCAATAAATTCTGTGTTGGAGGGAAGGGAATGCCAGCAGTGTTTTCACAAGCTCAGCTGATGCGACAACTCGCCACTAATTTGGGCGAGACGCTTTCAGAAACGGATTTGCAGAACTGCATCGCTAATGTAGTTATCCTAGAACCACCACCTGCTAAACAGTTTTGGCAGTCAGTAGATACGAGTCCAGGTATCTACATCATCCTTGATGGTAAAGTCAGATTGCTGGATATTTCTGAGAACTTGATCGCTACCCTAACGAGTGGATCATCGTTCGGTGATCTAACTCTGTTTCCTAAACAAGACTTTTTACCCTATGTTGCTAGGGCATCAGCAAACTTAAAGCTTTGCTATATCAAGGAAGAAGCATTACAGACTTTAATACATAAGTACCCCCAAATCCATGATCGCCTGTACAAGCAAGCCGAATTATGGGATCTACTCCTGTTCTATTGGCAAAATGCAGAACTTCCTGGCAGTACATCTGATATTGATGGTCTTAGTAAAGCCTTATCTTTGTTTGAAAAGCACAATATCGATAAAATTGGTGAAACGTCTGTACCGAAAGATACCAAGCTATTGCTACTGCGTCGAGGTCAACTGGTAAATTCTGAAGGCAACTCTTTAACATTAGGCAAAATATTCCCAAACCCAAAAAAGGGGAGTTGGCAGGCTACACAACCAACAACAGCCTATATCCTCAAAGATGCAAATTGGCTATCTGCAGTAGAACACTTTCCGCAATTGGCATCTGTTGACCCCCAAGAACACCCAGTTGAGGTTAACAATCGTCAGATTACCTCTCAAAAGTCTAGACCAGAACGTGCCTCCTCTCAAAATGTCATTCCCTTTCCCCAAAGAGATTCGGCGTCAAAACAAAAGCCCTTAAAATCGCGTCCATACTTTCCCAGTCCAAAAGTCCGAGTCGGGCATTGGTTGGGACGCCTTTCTAAGACTTTTCCATTCTATGCCCAACAAAGTGCTTCTGACTGCGGTATCGCATGTCTGGTGATGATTGGTCGCTATTGGGGTAAGCACTTTAGTTTAAATCGGCTGCGGGATATGACTAACGTCAGTCGCAGTGGCGTATCTCTGCGTGCTTTAGCAGCAGCAGCAGAAAGTATTGGCTTTGCGACTCGTCCGGTGAAAGCTAGTCTCGATAAGTTGGCACAACAACCTCTCCCAGCGATCGCCCACTGGGAAGGCAAACACTTTATTGTTGTCTATGAAATCAACGAGAAGCGAGTCATTGTAGGCGATCCCGCCATCGGTCAACGCAGTCTGACAAAAGCCGAATTCAACGCTGATTGGACGGGTTACGCTTTATTGCTACAGCCGACAGCGATGCTGTTTGAAACCCAAGAAGAAGCGACAGGTTTTTGGAAGTTTTTTGAGATTATCAGACCGCACTTTCGGGTATTAGTAGAAATATTCGTCGCTTCGTTTCTGATTCAAATCTTTGGATTGGTGACGCCTCTATTTACCCAAATACTCTTAGATAGAGTGATTGTGCAGGGTAGTATCCCAACTTTAAATGCCGTCGGTTTCGGGTTACTGATTTTTGGACTGTTCCGCATTGTCATCAATGCAGTGCGGCAATATCTCTTAGATCACACTGCTAACCGCGTCAGCGTCTCGCTGCTGGTAGGTTTTCTGAAACATACCTTCCGATTACCTCTCAGTTACTTCGAGTCGCGTTATGTTGGTGACATCGTTTCTCGTATCCAAGAAAATCAGAAAATTCAACGCTTTCTGACTGGTGAAGCACTGTCAGTTATACTCGATCTGCTGACATTAGTCATTTATCTAGGATTAATGTTCTCTTACAGCTGGCAATTAGCAGTGCTGGTACTCATGGTTGTACCGCCATTCTTTATCTTGGCGCTGGCTAGCACAAGTATATTGCGCCGCATCTCTAGAGAAATTTTTAATGCTGGAGCTGAAGAAAACAGCTATCTCATTCAATCTCTCACAGGAATTCGATCTATCCGCTCAATGGCTATTGAGCAGACAGTACGTTGGCATTGGGAAGAACTGCTGAATAATTTAATCAAAAAAGGCTTTAGTGCGCAGGTGATTAGCAACCGCTTGCAAATCATCAGTTCCACCATCCAATTGTTAATTAACACAGGATTACTCTGGTACGGAGCATGGTTGGTCATCCAGAACCAACTTACCATTGGACAATTAGTTGCTTTTAATATGCTGTTAGGCAACGTCCTCAGTCCGTTCCAACGGCTGGCGGCGCTGTGGAATCAATTACAGGAAATCATTATTTCCACTGAACGGATTAATGATGTTCTCGACGCTGAACCAGAAGAAGATTTACATCATAAACCCCGCCAGTCCCTACGCACGTTTCGCGGCAACATTCGCTTTGATAATGTGACTTTCCGCTATCACCCAGAAAGCGAGACGAACGTTTTGGAAAATTTGAGCTTTGAAATCCAACCGGAACAAACTGTAGCAGTCGTCGGGCGGAGTGGTTCTGGGAAAACAACTCTCTCCAAGTTGATTTTAGGCTTGTATCCCCCTACCGAGGGTAAAGTCTTGATCGACGGTTTAGATGTGACGAGTATTTCCCTGCGATCGCTACGTTCTCAAGTTGGTATTGTCGATCAAGATTCCTTTTTGTTTGGCGGTACTATTCGGGAAAACATCAGCATCGCTCATCCAGAAACCTCTCAAGAAGATATTGTAGAGGCAGCGCGACTGGCTGGAGCCGATGACTTTATCCGACAACAACCGTTGGGTTACGAAACTCAAATCGGTGAAGGTGGCGGAATGCTATCGGGTGGACAACGCCAACGCTTAACGATTGCCCGTGCTTTACTTGGTAATCCCCGCTTAATCATTTTTGATGAAGCCACTAGTCATTTAGATTCTGAGTCTGAACGCATCATTCAAAACAACCTGAAAACAATACTGGTTGGGCGTACAAGTCTCATTATTGCTCATCGCCTTTCTACTGTACGTAACGCCGATCTCATTCTGGTGTTAGATCGCGGCATATTAGTCGAAAGCGGCACTCACGACGACTTAATTGCTAAAAGAGGTCATTACTACTACCTAAACCAACAACAACTTGCTCAAGTGGGTTAGTAAGCATTCAGCTCAGCCATCAGCACTTAGCAATTTTTAAAACGAGAAAGTGGGTTTCTTTACACCAATCTATTCTTAACTGAACCGTATTGCTGTATAACCCACCCAAGCGCTCATATATAGCAGGGAGTAGGGGGCAGGGAGCAGGCTTGAAAGTCCCATGGTTTCCGTGTTTTATCATTAGTTGATGTCCTAAGAAACCTGGCAACTGCTATAAGTAAAAAATTGCCATAGATTGATAACCTATGGCTTTTTATTGAGCCAATACCTCGCACAGCGAGTAGACGCGGATTCAGGCTAGAAGAAGCGCCTTAACTTTTCGCCCGAATTTATTTGCACGGTGTATTCCATCTTTTGAGGACTAAATTCTTTTAATTAAATAACTTAACGCTATAAACTCTTTTAGCATTTGGTTTCCCGTTCATAATGCTTCCTCAGTTTAAATAGGTAACTACTAACCCCTAAAAAGTATAATATATAATTAAGTTTAATCTTAATTATAACAAATCAAGACATAAATAAGATATTTATGTCTTTTTAACAAGCTCTGATGATTGACGTCCTTCATTTAATCACAGAATATAGTTAGATATAAGAAATCATAGTTATCTTACTTAAAATATGATC
>JAQYWO010000336.1 GCA_029379215.1 Rhizonema sp. PD37 | reverse complement strand
CCAACAATAATATTGGCACCCTAAGTTTTTTCAATTGCTTTAACCAGTGTCTAAAACGACTATCACAATTTTGACAGTCGTCAACTATCAAGAAATCTTGATTCTCTTTCAAGGAGTTTTCAATTTTTTGTTTGAGTTGATCTGTTGTCAGTGATTTGCCTGTCTTACTTTGAGTTTCTACTCCTAGTTCCTCAGCAATACTAACCAACATCTGTTTTGTCGTTGCAGGTTCCACAAATGCCACCGTGAAACCATCCTCCCTGAGCTTTTCAACTACACCCCATGCCAGTACAGATTTTCCACTCCCTTGCTCCCCAGTGACAAGAATTGAACCATTGGCCAAAAGTGAAGCACAAATCCGTTTAAGTTCATCTTGACGATAAAGCCGGAAAGTGCTGTTCGCATCCGTCTCTATGACTGGTGAGGAATTATTTGCTTTCGGTATTGAATCACTCTGACTCTTAGCTAAAGTTTCTTTCTTATTCTTTTCGGGTAGTAGTGCGAGTACTCCGACACAAATCGTAATTATTAAAGAAACTCCTGAAATTCCATTCGCTGCGATCGTTGCACACGCCAACATCGTTATCAAGAACGAATCTACTTTATCAGTCCTTCGCTGCGGACTGAGTTGATCAACGATTCGGCGTATGCGAAAGGGTCGATTATAGGAAACGAGGCAGATTCTCTAATTTTCTGTTGAAGTTCCTCTGGTAATAGTTCGGGATTCTCTATAAATTGCCTTGCCAGTAAATTTTCCGCGTACAGTGTACCAGCTGCTTTATTCTGTGCAGATTGTACAATACTCGGCGTATTGTTTACTTGATGAGATTGCGAACTTGTCCGAGTTGCTGAGTAATTTGGTGGAGCTAATTCCTGAGTCTGGGCGACTGCCAAAGTGTTTGCTTCTTCCTCAACTATTCCAGATGGCGCTGGCACCGGATAGCCATCCATTCGTCCGTTAGCTTTTATGTGTTCATGCAAAGAGTCCATATAAACTACTTGGTTAGCATCGATATACGCCTTGCCAGACACCTTCCAAGTCTTAATGTTGAGATAACGCATCCGGTCGTACAGTTGCGCTTTACTCACGCCATATTTTTGCGTCAATTGTAATATAGCAACTTTTTCCAAATTTTCTTCGTTTTCAGTATTGTTTAGTGCCTCTTCTACTTGCTCTTGCTCTATGTCTGGTTTACTATCTTCCACTTTGATGCTCCCTTTCTAATATACTGTACATTATTTTATACCAGACAATGCGGTGGGAGGTCATAGTGAAAATTCGGATATGAAAGTGAAGATTTTGTAAGTTGAAAAAAGTCCACTTTAAAAAAAGGCAATCTGGGATGGCGTAAGCGCTACATTTTTCACTCTTACTTAAACGGACAACTTTCTTCGTGTATCATGAGGATATCAAAAATCAAGCTGACGTTACTCACATTTTTCTGAAATCGGATCTTGTCCATTTGTAGGTTTGTCTAGATAGTGTTTCCCAGCCGCCTATTAACCGTAAAAGCTATGCACATTAGTATTGCCGACGACACGAAAAAACCTACACGTCTGTGCTATCCGTGGGTTGAAGATGAGCCAGGTAATAAATGAAATAATTGAGCAATGGTTGAGAGCTAGCGATGCATCAGCATTGCTATATTGTGTCAGGGTAATTTATGAAAAGAGGCAAAGTAACGCGCTTATTGATAGGGTAATTTGTCTTCCTCTTAAAATCAGCTACAACAATTCTTAACTCTTATAAAAATAAGAGAGATTAATAGATATGAGTTTGTCTGGTCAAAAACGTAAAGAACTACAGTCAGCTTTAATAGACGCTTTTCCTAATTTAGCATCTTTAGAACAGATGTTATCATATGAATTAAATAAAAACCTGAGAGCAATTGCAGGTGAAGGGAGTTTAGAAAATATTGTCTTTACATTAATAAATACAGCAAATTCCCAGGGATGGATTGACGATTTAGTTCAGGGTGCGTGTAAGTCAAACCCTGGAAACCAATTCTTAAAAACTACTGCTCAAGGATTATTGTCAAATCAACAGGAAACATCTCCTGTCGCACTTTCTAAAACTTCTGTAGAGTCAAGTACTCAGCTACAGAAAATCCTGATTTTGGCAGCAATTCCCCAAGGATTGCGTTTGGATAAAGAGATTCGAGAAATTGAGTCAGCGATACGACGAGCCAATAATCGCGATTTATTTGAAATAATAGTGAAAACTGCTGTACGTCCTCAAGATATTCGCCACGCTATCGCAGAAGAACAACCATCCATTGTGCATTTTTGTGGACATGGCATGGAAGACGGCAGCTTAATATTAGAGGATGATGGAGGCAACAATAAGCCGATAGCACCATCCGGTTTAGCATCTCTGTTTAAGTTGCACGCTCTCTCTGTTAAATGTGTACTACTTAATGCTTGTTATTCGGAAAAATCGGCTGTGGCAATTAGCCAATATATTAATTATGTGATTGGTATGAATAATACAGTCCAAGACAGTGTAGCGATTGAGTTTGCCAAGGGGTTTTATGACGGCTTAGGTTACAAAAATTACCATAATCAGGATGTGTTTGAACGAGCCTTTGATGAAGGTATGGTTGCAATTGAAATGGAAAACCTTTCCCAAGCCGAGATTCCAGTGATGCAAAAAAAAACTCAAGAGAAACTTTATAAACCAATGGATATAGCAATGCTGGTTAACTTTTTAGTACCATGCTTGCCATTTTTAATGACTGTGGGGAATCAGGCAGTGGAAGGAGCTTATAAGAAGCTAGGCGAGGATGTATGGACAAAGGCAAAAGCTGTTTGGGCTTTATTGCAACCAACGGTGGAAGCAAAGCCGATGGCAAAAGGGGCAGCACAAGAGTTAGCCAACTCTCCTAGTGATGCGGATGCCTTGGATACACTTCAAAAGCAACTCAAGAAACTGCTTGAGGAAGATAAAACTTTGAGTGCTGAGATAACTCGTTTGATGCAGTCAGACGAGGAAGTTATTTCTAGGGTTGTCAACACTTTTAATCAAACGATATCCGGTAAAGATAATGTGGTACAGAATTCCACTGGCAATAACAATAAGTCGATTGGGAAAGTACATGGCGATGCAACTATTAATTAGTGAAAGCAAAAAGTGTTACCCATACTTGATTAAATAATATTATTTATATGCAAAGTGATATTTATTGTACAAATTGTGGTATAAGCAATTCAGTTACTGACAGGTTTTGTTCATCCTGTGGTGTGCAATTAAGTAATTCTCACAGTTTTCCAACTAAAGAGCTTACCCTTACTAGAGAAAAAACCACTGTCAAACTAGAAGCATCTTCAGAACGAACACAAAAAATTTCTGGTTATGAGAATGTTCTCCAAAACACTGACGGGCACAGTAATATCCTAGTTGGTGCAGTCGGGGGCAACCTAAATATCAATTCTCGTCGCCCAACTGTTAAACCTTTTCAAGCACCACGACTACCAAGTTACTACGTAGATCGTCCGAAACATAGTGGTGAGTTAAAAAAAAGGTTGCTCACAGAGTCTCTCGATGTGCGGACTTTGGTAGTAACTGCCATTCACGGTTTGGGTTCGATTGGCAAATCCACCATTGCAATAGCTTTAGCACACGATGTAGATGTGCAAGCTCACTTTAGTGACGGGATTTTATGGGCAATTTTAGGCCAGAAACCTAATGTCCTCTCTCTATTAAGTGGATGGATTCAAGCTTTAGATGATTATAACTTTAAACCAACCAGTATAGACGCGGCTTCAAGCCATTTGAGGACTTTACTGTGTGACAAAACTGCTTTACTGGTAGTGGATGATGCTTGGAATTCTCAGGATGCAGGAGCGTTTAATGTTGGGGGAGCGCGTTGTCAGGTTTTGGTAACAACTCGAGAGGTGGCGATCGCTGACTCGTTAGGAGCAAGCATCTATTCTCTAGATGTGATGACACCAGAGCAGGCGATGGAACTGCTAACGAAGAAATTAAAACGCTCAATCAACGAAGCAGAATACCAGTTAGCATCCGATTTAGCTTCATCCGTTGGTTATCTCCCTCTAGCCTTGGAATTGATAGCAGCTGAAGTAGCTTGTGGTACAGCTTGGACTCAATTGTTAGATGATTTTCAGGTTGAGGTAGCCCGATTAAAAAATCTAGATCGACCAGAAGCAGAAGAAATGACTGATGAAGCCATTTTAAAACGCTTCAGCTTAACAGCATCATTAAATTTGAGTGTCTCTCGAATGCCAGAAGAAAAGCAGCAGCAATTTTCTTGGTTGGGGGTATTACCGGAAGATATAAATATAACTAAGATGATGGCGGCAACGCTGTGGAAAATGGATGTACGTGCTACAGCCAAGGTATTGCAATATATGTATAATAAAGCGCTGCTATTACCAGGAGTGTCTTTAACTGATGCTACACCTACCTATCGCTTACATGACTTATTCCATGATTTAGCATGTAACTTGTTAACTGCTCCAATCACGCCGGAGCATCGCGGTGATTTACCAGGATTAGGCATTACTTTGAAGAAAGCTCACGCAACGTTGTTGGAGAAATACCGACAGAAAACAAAGAATGGTTTATGGCACACTCTACCTGATGACGGTTACATCCATCAGCGTTTAGTTTGGCATATGGAAAAGGCTGGGCAAGTAGAGGAAATTCACTCATTATTAGAGGAAGAGTCAGAAACTGGCGGTAATGGGTGGTATGAAGCGTGCGAGAAATTAGGGCAAACTGCCAATTTTGTAATGGATGTTGCCCGTGCTTGGAAACTGGCGGAGGTTACCTGGACTGAGACAAACTTACCCCAAATTGTTAGCTTACAGTGTCATTATGCTTTAATTATTACATCCCTTAATAGTCTGGTAGCAAATCTACCAGTAAAACTGCTGACTGCATTAATCCAAAAAAATGTTTGGACTCCTTCTCAAGGACTAGCTTATGCTCTGCAAAGCTCGAACCCAGAGCAAAAAACCCGCTCGCTTACACAGTTAGTCAATTGTTTGCCACCAGAACTAAAAGAACTAGCACTCTTAAAAGCACTCCAAGCCGCCAGAGAAATTCAGTCTGAGTCGAGTCGCGCCTATGCACTAGGTGCCTTAGCTGACAAACTGCCATCTGTTTTACAAGAGGCGCTCCAAGCCGCCAGAGCGATTCAGTCTGAGCGGGAGCGCGCCTATGCCCTGAGTGCCTTAGCTGACAAACTGCCATCTGTTTTACCAGAGGCACTCCAAGCCGCCAGAGAAATTCAGTCTGAGTCGAGTCGTGCCAATGTACTAAGTGCTTTAGCTGACAAACTACCACCCTCATTATTGCCCGACGCACTCCAAGTTGCCAGAGAGATTCAAGATGAGTCGAGTCGCGCCTATGCACTAAGTGCTTTAGCTGACAAACTGCCACCCTCATTATTACCAGAAGCACTCCAAGCCGCCAGAGAAATTCAAGATGAGTCGAGTCGCGCTTCGGCACTAATTGCCTTTGCTGACAAACTGCCTTCATTATTACCAGACGCACTCCAAGTCGCCAGAGAAATTCAAGATGAGTCGAGTCGCGCCAATGTACTAATCGCCTTTACTGACAAACTGCCACCCTCATTATTACCAGAAGCACTCCAAGCCGCCAGAGAAATTCAAGATGAGTCGAGTCGAGCTAATACCCTAAATACCTTAGCTGACAAATTGCTCTCATTATTACCCGATGCACTCCTAACCGCTAGAGAGATTCAGTCTGAATATCACCGCGCTCGTGCACTGAGTGCCTTAGCTGACAAAATCCCCTCGTTGTTACCAGAGGTACTTCAAGCCGCTAGAGAAATTCAACATGAGTATCATCGCGCTTCGGCACTAATTGCCTTAGCAGACAAACTGCCGCCTGAGTTATTACCAGAGGCACTCCAAGCAGTCAGGGAGATTCAGTCTGAGTATCATCGTGCTTCTTCCCTTAGTGCTTTAGCAGACAAACTGCCACCCCCATTATTACCAGACGCACTCCAAGCCGTCAGAGAGATTCAGGATGAGCATCATCGCGCCTATGTACTAATTGCCTTAACAAAGAAACTGCCACCCTCATTATTACCAGACGCACTCCAAGCTGCCAGAGAAATTCAGTCTGAGTATCATCGCGCCTATGTACTAATTGCCTTAACAAAGAAACTGCCACCCTCATTATTACCAGACGCACTCCAAGCTGCCAGAGAAATTCAGTCTGAGTCTGCTCGCGCCAATGCCCTGAATACCTTAGCTGACAAAATGCCTTCATTGTTACCAGAGGCACTCCAAGCCGCCAGAGAGATTCAGTCTGAGTCTGCTCGCGCCTACGCCCTGAATACCTTAGCTGACAAACTGCTACCCTCATTATTATCAGAATTATCAGAGGCACTCCAAATCGCCAGAGAGATTCAGTCTGAGTCTCATCGTGCTTCGGCACTAATTGCCTTAGCAGACAAACTGCCACCCTCATTATTATCAGAGGCACTCCAAGCTGCCAGAGAGATTCATGATCAGAGATATCGCGCCAATGCCCTGAATACCTTAGCTGACAAAATGCCTTCATTGTTACCAGAGGCACTCCAAGCCGCCAGAGAGATTCAGTCTGAGTCTGCTCGCGCCTACGCCCTGAATACCTTAGCTGACAAACTGCTACCCTCATTATTATCAGAATTATCAGAGGCACTCCAAATCGCCAGAGAGATTCAGTCTGAGTCTCATCGTGCTTCGGCACTAATTGCCTTAGCAGACAAACTGCCACCCTCATTATTATCAGAGGCACTCCAAGCTGCCAGAGAGATTCATGATCAGAGATATCGCGCCAATGCCCTGAATACCTTAGCTGACAAAATGCCTTCATTGTTACCAGAGGCACTCCAAGCTGCTAGAGAGATTCATGATCAGAGATATCGCGCTTCGGCATTAATTGCTTTAACAAAGAAACTGCCACCCTCATTGTTGCCCGATGCACTCCAAGCCGCCAGAGAGATTCAACATGAGTATCATCGTGCTTCGGCACTAATTGTCTTAGCTGACAAAATGCCCTCATTGTTAGCAGAGGCACTCCAAGCCGCCAGAGTAATTCAGTCTGAGTCAAGTCGTGCTTCGACATTAATTGCCTTAGCAAACAAACTTCCACTGTCATTATTACCAGACGCACTCCAAGCCGCCAAACTGATTCAAGATGAGTATCATCGCGCTTCGGCACTAAGTGTCTTAGCAAACAAACTTCCACCGTCATTATTACCAGACGCACTTCAAGCCGCCAAACTGATTCAAGATGAGAGATATCACGCCAAAGTACTAAGTGCCTTAGCTGGCGAAATGCCCTCATTGTTAGCAGACGCACTCCAAGCCGCCAAACTGATTCAAGATGAGCATAGTCGCGCTTCTTCCCTGAGCGCCTTAACAGACAAACTGACGCCTGAGTTATTACCAGATGCACTCGCTGCCGCCAAACTGATTCAGGATGAGTCTACTCGCGCTTCGGTACTAATTGCCTTAGTAGACAAACTGCCGCCTGAGTTATTACCAGATGCACTCGCTGCCGCCAAACTGATTCAAGATGAGTCTGCTCGCGCTTCGGCACTAATTGCCTTAGCGGACAAACTGCCTGAGTTATCACCAGATGCACTCGCTGCCGCCAAGCTGATTCAGGATGAATCTATGCGCGCTTCGGCCCTTAGTGCCTTAGCGAACAAACTGCCGCCTGAGTTATTACCAGATACACTCGCTGCCGCCAAGCTGATTCAGGATGAGTCTATGCGCGCTTCGGTCCTTAGTGCCTTAGCTATTCCTTTATCTTGGATGCCAACAGATCAGCTTTTTTCATCCTGGAAAGATACACTTGACGAATTATCTCTTCGTACTCGCAAAGATTTATTGAAAGATATAGAAAATCTAGTTCCAGTCATTCATGCATTAGGTGGTGATGCCGCAATAGTATCCGTGAGTCGTGCTATTCAGAAAGTGGCACGATGGTGGCACTAAAAAACATTTTTGTTAACCTGAGTTTGATATAAAAAATTTATTGTAATATATACAGGATAAGGGTTAAAGGTCATTTGAGCCCTCGAAAAATATCCGGCTTATTGATAATATAGCAATTTTATTGAGAAATATCCCATATATCCTACATTCCGCAGGTTAGCAGATCGAGTAATGGTATTTTCAGATCCAGGCATGAATCTGGGACGACCTTCGTTGTTAGACAATAATTTGATGGCTCTTTTAAAGAGTGATCGTGAACTGACTTGCGAGTTTCTTAGTACAAGCCATGAACCAGCAATTGCCAGAAATTCAAACCCAAGACATAGATCACACATTCCGCACCCTAACTGTCACAAGTTCATTTTGATATTCTTTGCTCACCAGCATCATCAGAGAATTTTCGCGATCGCTGACGAAGGAAAAGCTGATTATATCCCTTCATCATGAAAGCCTGCGTACTCTAGCTGCATACAGCTTGGGAAAAGTTGCTCCACGAAATCAAGTCGCTATTGAGACATGAATCAAAATTATTGAGTCCACGAAGAAAGATCCAATCCGGAGAAAAGCAGCTTATAGCTTAGGTAAAATTGAAAGAAGGAATTGCGATCGCTCTGTCTACGATAGAACAAATTATCGTTGTCTACAACAAATCATTCTCTGCGGCTACAAGCTCCCCAGAATCGAGACTTACTTCGTGGTGAAATCCGGGGAGACACAGCGATGCACCAACAGGTTTAGTTCTCCCCGTCTTGCCATCATCGTAGGAAAAAACCCGGTGATAATGCCAGAAGAATTGCCGCCTTGGTTGAAGGCATTGCATCAACTGAAGATGAGGATACCGAAATACGCAGAGCTTGCAGATTAGCTGAAGCTGACTTAGGGAATACAATTGCATTTGGCACCCTGTTACAGATTCTGACTTCAGCAGAAAGTGAATCTATTCGCAAACGTGCCGCAGATAATCTCAAGAAAATCCTTTTAGACAAACAGATGCCAGAACTGATTGTATCGTTAAAGAATTGCTTGAACGTTCAAGTGAACGAGTACAATTTTGAATAATACCGCCATTCTTACAAACTCCTCTGGCATTACGCGGAGAAGATCACTTATTTAGAGTTTTATCAAGCTTGGCATCAATAAGTAGCAATCATTCAATTTTACACATAATTTAATTGAAAAATACTTAATTTACAGAATTTTTATAAGTCTTACAAAGGATTTATAAGTATTATTACGTAT
>JAQYWO010000335.1 GCA_029379215.1 Rhizonema sp. PD37 | reverse complement strand
TTACTAATACATGCATTTGTATGGAATTGTCGTCACTTGGCAAATGCAAATAAGTTTGGTCATATTAGGCGATTGAACGTTATGCTCGGTTTATATATGCCAATGCTTGTAACTCCTTTAAAGTTGATGGGAGAAGAAAATAGTGTTGAAAGATGACCCTGTGATTGAGAGAATAAGAGAGGCGCGACATAGCATATCTAGGGAGTATGGACACGACCTCAGAAATTAGTGAATTACTACATCGAATTTCAAATGTTGCCAGTTGAATGCGTTGAGATTGCAAGCGATCAAATACGATTGCAGCTGCTCGATCAAACGGTACGATTGGCAAAGTCGTAAAGTCTTTCCAAATCCGAGCCATCATTTCATATCCTTTGACTACCTCATTAGAGTTGTGGGCACGATTGATGTAAGTATGACTGCCGAGCAATTGCTCATGAAGTGTGACGATGGAGACAGTAAACTCAGAAAGTGGATATTGAGCCATCCGAGTCGAGAGGTTTACGTAATCTCGACCTATTTGCCGCTGGATAATGCTCAAATGATCGGTATCCAACAAATATTTTATTGCTCTTGGGTGTCGGCATGTGAATGATCTGCCTGACGAATAGCTTGTCCGTAGGCTAAAACCTCTTCAAAGGCTGGCTCATCCTTGAATGAACCTGTTATTTGTTGTAACCAGTTAACAGATTGGGAATCAGCTAATTGTTTTTGCAGCTCGGCAATTGCAGTTTCTACAGCCAACAGACGCTGCTCAACAGAAGTATTTGTTGACATATAATTTTTTTCTTTGCCTAATTGTTCCTATTCAATATATCCTAACCGCTCGCTTATAGAGGTATGGGGTTGAGATGAACCCGGACAAAAAAGGATTTCGCTCAACTTTACTTTTCGTCACATACTTTGTTTTTTTGTGCTTTTCTACTTAAGAAATTATCGCTAATACTCTATGTTTGTTAAGAATTTATAGCTTCTTTGTTAAACTCCAGGACTAAGCTAGTAGGTGAAAACTCAAAACTGCCACGAAACAGTTCCTTGGACAGAGAAAGGACTACCGGGATACACACGTGAAATATCAGCAACTGTTTCAAAATAATCAATATTAAACAGATTGCGGAAATTAAGCTGTGCCCGTAACCGTCCACGCTTGTAGAATAGAGCCGCATCAGTACGAAAATAAGATGGCACTTGGAAACTATTCTGTAAATCTCCCTCCCGCTCTCCGACGTAGAACAATCCCAACCCAACTCCAAAGCCTTTCAAGCCGCCCCTTTGAAATTCATAGGTTGTCCACAGGTTAACGGCATTCTCTGGTGTACTATACAGCAGATTTCCAGGGCGATAAGTGTTATCTCTGGTGATGCGGGCATCGGTGTAAGCATAGCCTGCATAGATATTCCATCCTGGTAAAATTTGCCCGGAGATGTTCAATTCAATGCCTCGACCACGCTGCTGACCAGTCAGAATCGAATAACCTGCATGGTTTGGATCCTCCGTTAAAACGTTAGAGCGTACGATATCGTAATAAGCGAGGGTGGCAGAAAGACTTTGACTCAAATCCGCTTTCACACCAACTTCGTACTGTCTGCCGCGCTCTGGGTCAAACAGCCTGTTATCAAAGGACGTGCCAGTGTTTGGAGTGAATGAGCGACTATAACTGCCATAAAGCGAAATGGTCTTGCTCGGTTGGTAGACAATGCCAGCACGAGGACTAAACGCATCTCCTCCTTGAGATTGTGAAGTATGAGCAAGCACATCTGCATTTGTCTGTGTAAAAAGATCAAACCGTCCGCCCAGTAGTAACTTTAAATTCTCGGCAATATTGACTTGATCCTGAATGTAGACACCAAGTTGATCGGTTAAGCTTGTATTAGAAAGCAAATTATTGATATCATTATTTGGTACAGGAATCCGTGGTGGCAGACCATATACAGGCTTGTAAATGTCAAACGGTGCCGCTTCTCCAAAATTACTGACATTTAGTGGGGCTTCACCGCGACTGAGATCGACGCCAAAAAGTAACTGATGTTTCACAGAACCAGTTGAGAACTTGCCAATCAGATTGGTTGTTAGGTTGTAGCTATAGTCATCATAAATTTCCCTCAAAAGAAAGCGATCTAGGGAACGGTTATCGGCGAGAAGCTCAGTGCCCACATATCGAAGACCATCACCACTCACGTATGTCGCTCGAAAGGCATTGCGGAGCGACCAGTCGTCGCTAAATTGATGCTCCAGATTGTAAGCAAGGCTGCCAATCCTGAACTGTCTATAGTAATTAGGCTCACCAGTACTTCGGTTGATGGGGATTTTACCATTTGGGTTGGGAAGCACCGTACCTAACGCTGGTAGACCCAAGCTAAACCCATCGACACGCGAATTCGTGTATTCTGCGTCTAAAGTTAACTTTGTTTTTTTCCCAATCATCAAACTTACCACTGGGGCAATCGAATAACTTTTAGTGTTCAGGAAATCGACGAAACTACCCTGAGATTGGTAAAAGGCATTTAGACGATACAACGCTGTTTTGGACTCGTTTAACGGTCCAGATAAATCTATTGCGCCACGGTAATTGCTGTAGTTGCCAACTGTGGCATCCACCTGATAAAAAGGATCTCTAAGGGGTTTTTTTGTAATCAGGTTGATTGTGGCACCTGGAGAACCTTGACCAAACAGCACGGAAGCTGGACCTTTGAGAACTTCCACTCGCTCAATATTAGCCAGATCAACTGATTGAGCGCCTTGGGCATCAAACAAACCATCTCTGAGATAATTACCAGCTCCAGAGACGAAACCCCTAAGGGTAAAATTATTTGATTGAAAGCCAGGAGAACTTGTAATATTTGCTCCACTCACGTTTCTCAGGGCATCTTGAATGGTAGTCGCCTGTTGATCTTGCAAGACTTGATGAGGTATGACCTGAATCGATTGGGGAATGTCGCGTAGAGGAGCGTCAGTTCTGGTGGCAGTTGATCCATCTGTGGCGCGATAATTATCTTGCTCGCCTCTAACCACCAACTCAATTGCGTCATCCCCTGTAGCTGATGGCTGACTTGGCTGTGTCTGATTTTGTGGCTGACTTGATTGCGATGAAGGTGGCGTTTGCGGTTGACGCCCTTGTTGGCTGGCGACTGCTGCACTAGCAACTGAGAAAATCAAACCTTCCTTCGGACTGTCATACAACTCCACAATTGGTGCAACCGATGTACCTTGAACCGTCACCCGGATTGTATTAGCACCCTGATTGACTACTGTTATCTGGCTAATCCCTGCAATTGGTTTCTGGGATATAAATCTAAATGCCTCACCCGACGACATACGCAATTGTGCATTGGGAATCTCAATAATAAAATTATTCCCCACACTACGATTCTTCAATTGCAACTCAACTCCCTGGGATGTTTCTAAAATCACCTCCAAACCTTTTGTGGTAGCTTTTGCCAAGACGTGCGTCACTTTCACAACTTCAGCTGGTTTCAGGGCTGGCGTTGGTGGGGTAGTTGGGGTTGATGATTGAGAGAGCAATCCACTGGCTTCTGTCAGTGGGCGTTGCATTTCGCTCAGTCGCTTAATTTTTGGATTAGTAGTCGTGTTCGCAGTCCTTGAGATACTTTCGCCATTCGAGATTGCTGTGAGCTGCTGCTTCTGCTTGAGTTGTGCTTTTCCTGGTTGTGCCATTAACAAAGACACACAACTGATTACCAACCCTAGAAAAAGATTTGACGATAACCGCTGAACTCTCATTATTTTTCACACTCCAGGAAGCAACTCTCGTTTAAATGAGAAGAGTTGTTAATAATAATGGAGTCTACGGAAACTCGATCTGTTTTGTCAATAGCAATAACATTATAAATCTGCCATTTGATAGAGTTAATTTGTACTGTTTTTGTTGTATACGTAAAATGTTATCTGCTATCTCACCTACGTAGAATAAAATTGTCCATTCAGCTTGGCTGATTCAACCACTGAAAGCGCACATCTGAGATCCCGTACTTGGCACTGATTTCAGGACAATCCATTTTTTTAACGCACATTCATTCAAGAAGAACGTTTACGGGCTTAAAGTTAAATTTTGGAAACATTTTTTTGTAAGTACGTAACGAGTTGTTCTCCTGCTGTATCAATATGTCGTTTCAATAGTTTGACTGCCGCTTTTGGATCACGCTGACGACAAGCATCTAAGAGTTGATAGTGTTCTTTTTGCGATCTTTCCAAGTAATCCATCTGTGCCATCTGAAGAAGCACGTAGCGATCAATATTGATGTGTAGGTTTTTAATCATCGTTAGTAATCGAGGACGATTAGCGACTGCATACAGTGTTGCATGAAATTCCCAATTCAGTTTTGCCCATAAACCTGCATCTGTTGCTTGCTCGGTTGCTTCCAGAATCACTACGGCTTTTTCTAAATCTGATTCTGTGAGCTTGGGAATTGCCAACTGAATTGCGATCGCTTCCAAAGCACTGCGGATTTCGCAAATTTCTTGCGCTTCTGCAACCGTCAACACCGACACCGTCGCACCTCGATTGAGATGTAACGTCACCAATCCTTCTGCCTCTAGCTGCCGTAAAGCCTCTCGCACGGGGATGCGACTGACACCAAACTGAGTGGCAATTTCATCTTGTCTCAAAGATTGTCCTTCCTGAAAAATGCCGCGCAGAATCGCTTCCCGCAAAGCTTCGGCAATCAAATCAGGCGTACTGCGTTGTTGCAGCACATTGGCTGCTAAATCATTTATATTCATAATTTATATTGTATACAACTTTTCGTATACAATATCCAAAGTAGATGAACAAAATACGAGGCAGTTATGAGTATTCAACCTCAACCAGACAGGGTGATTATCTTTGATACAACTCTACGAGATGGCGAACAATCACCAGGCGCTACGCTGAATGTAGAAGAAAAGCTGATAATTGCTCATCAACTGGCAATACTTGGGGTTGATATCATTGAAGCAGGATTTGCAGCTGCCAGTCCCGGAGATTTTGCAGCTATCAGAACTATATCCGAACAAGTTGGCGGAACGGGAGGGCCAATTATTTGTAGTTTGGCAAGATCGGTAAAGGCAGACATTCAAGCTGCGGCTGAAGCTTTACAACCTGCATCTCACCCCAGAATCCACACGATGATTTCCACTTCTGAGATACACCTGAAGTACCAGTTGAAAAAATCCCAAAGCGAGGTACTGGCGATCGCAGAGGAAATGGTTGCCTATGCCAAGTCGTTTGTAGATGATGTCGAGTTTTCACCGATGGATGCCAGTCGAACCGATCCGGAATTTCTTTATCAAGTACTTTCACAAGTCATCACTGCAGGTGCAACCACGATAAATATTCCCGATACCGTTGGCTATTGCACACCTAAAGAAATGGGAATATTAATTCAGGGTATTCAAGACAACGTTCCCAATATAGATCGTGTCATTCTTTCCGTTCATACCCAAAACGATTTGGGTTTAGCCACAGCAAATGCCCTAGCCGCAATTGAAAAGGGCGTGCGTCAGGTAGAGTGTACAATTAATGGCATTGGCGAACGCGCCGGGAATGCCGCACTTGAAGAAATAGTCATGGCATTACAAGTTCGCAAACCCTATTTCAACACATACTTTGGTCGTTCTGTTGATTCCGATGCACCCCTGACAAAGATCAAAACCCAGGAAATTTACAAAACTTCTTGCTTGGTTTCTCAATTAACAGGAATGCTCATTCAGCCCAACAAAGCGATCGTTGGTGCAAACGCTTTCGCCCATGAATCGGGAATTCACCAAGATGGTATCCTCAAGCACCGCGAGACTTACGAGATTATGGATGCGGCTACCATTGGTTTGCCCGAAAATCGAATTATATTGGGCAAACACTCCGGACGCAATGCTTTCCGAACCAGACTTCATGAATTGGGTTATGATTTGAACGACGCAGACTTAAATAAAGCCTTTACGCGGTTCAAGGAAGTTGCCGATAAAAAGAAGGAAATCTCCGACTTAGATTTAGAGGCGATCGTCAGAGATGAAACCCAAATTCAAGTTGAAAGAAGCTTTCAACTCGAGTACGTCCAAGTTATCTGCGGTGACAGTACCTGCCCGACAGCAACGATTACTGTTGTTACCCCCGATGGAGAAATCTTGACAGATGCGGCAGTTGGTGCAGGGCCAGTGGATGCCGTGTATCGAGCCATCAATCGCAGAGTACAGATTCCCAATCAACTGATTGAATTTTCCGTGCAGTCTGTTACCGAAGGAATTGACGCTCTTGGAACTGTGACAATTCGCTTGCGCTATGAAGAGCGGATTTTCTCCGGACAAGCTTCTGATACCGACATTGTTGTTGCTGCCGCTTACGCATACATCAACGCCCTCAATCGCCTTTATCGTTACTTGCAGTCTGTTGTCGTAGTTAGTAATCAACTCCCTACAAGTAAAGTGCAGAATTTTTTGTCAAATTTCTGCTTTGACTGCTTTCTCTAAACGATTAATTTCCTCTTTTACCTTTTTGAGTAAAGTATTCCAATCGTCTGGATGGCAACCACTTTCCAGCATTTTCTTGAACACTAGATAAGCATCTGTGTTACTTTCGTAGGCTCGCTGAGAGTCGTCATCGTTAACCCAAGCGAAAACAATGATTTTACTCTCTTGATGATACCGAAAAAACAATCGGTACTGCTGAAAAAACTTAGCTCTAAACCAGTGCTTGTAATCATCACCAAGCGTATTGCCTTGGCGATAATCGCGACGTGTTGGATCTTGAGGAATAATATCAAATGCTAGTTTTACTATAGCAGCTAGACGCTTTGTGGCGTTTTTTCGCTGATAGTCTTCGGGATACTTCTGACGCAAATGTTCAACCTGCGTCAGAAGTTCTTCAAACTGGTTGAGGAAGAGAGAATGGGCAAATATGTTCCACCCATTAATTACTAACGGCTGATTTACCAGCAAATTTATTCGTCCTCATCACAGAGTGGTGCATCAGTCAGATCCCCGACTTCTTAGAGAAGTCGGGGATCTGTATCTCGTGGCAATTAGTTAAAATAATCGTCAAGCGTCATCACAACATTGACAAGTACTTTACCTTGAGGATCGATTGCCCTTAAACGCGCTCTAGGTTTACCATGTTGCTCGCTTAAGCGCGATAGAGTGTAAGTAAAACCCCGATTTTTCCAGCTTGAAGAATCTGGTGTTCTCTTGGCTATGTGATCAATTGCAATACAACGCTTTTGGGAATCACAGCCTTTATAATAATCACCCACCACATAAACAGTGTAGCCACCACCGTGATATATTTCACCTTCGGGCACATTTTTATCGGCACGAGCAGAGGTAGAAAACAGTGGCACGGCAATTAAAGCCCCTACTAGTAATGTACGCAGATTCATATAGGACTCCTAATAGTGTTTTTAGCGCTAATCTATACAACATCAAGCCCAGGATAGATTCCACAGTAAAATTACTTGTTAAAGCCTTTAGGGGGACAAAAACTTTTGGCAAAAATGACTATCTTGAAAAAAAAGTACAGTCGGTCTTGACAAAAAAAAGTACAATTTACACGGGCGAGATTGAAAATTTTCTGCTTTCAACCAAGATTTATCGCTTGACTACGCACAGAATTCTCTTAACTCCTGAATTATTTCGTAACTTGTCGTTCTGGTTTGCACAATGATTTCACGTCGCACTTTTTTAAGTTTGTTACTTGCTTGCTGTATTGCTCTGAGCGGATGGTTGGATATAACCCCAGATGCTTATGCCCTTGGGGGTAAACTTCCCACTATTAATCAACCTGCGCCAGACTTTAATTTGCCAACCAATACTGGCGATCGCAATATTTCCCTTTCAAAATTCCGTGGGAAGTGGGTTGTTATGTACTTTTATCCTAAAGACTTCACTTCCGGTTGTACTTTAGAAGCACGTCGTTTTCAGCAAGACTTACCCAAGTACTTGGGAAAAAACGCTCAAATTATCGGTGTCAGCGTCGATGACGTTAATTCCCACGCTGAATTTTGTGATTCTGAAGGGTTAAAATTCCCTCTGTTGTCTGATACAGATGGCGCAGTCAGCAAAGCTTATGGTTCCTGGATTGGCTTTGTCTCTATGCGTCACACCTTTATCATCGATCCAGAAGGTACCCTACGCGAAACTTTTGTGAAAGTTAATCCAGCTATCCACAGCACAGAAGTTCTAGCACGACTTGACAATTTGCAAAAATCTGCTTCTTCATAGTTTTGAAGTTAAAAAGAAAAGCGCACTCTCAGCTATCAGCCATCAGCCGTCAGCTTTTTTGACGGTTTCAATGGCTGATGGCGGAGAATTTTCTGTAATGAAAAATACATTAACATCAGTAAAATTGTCACAAAAAACATGACAATGTACCAAGGAACACCTGCATATAGCAAAGAGTTAGCCCAAATATTTATCGTACTACTGGCATACTCATTCGCCTTTGAATAATTTCTAATGGTAATGATTGGCGCATGAGTGATCGTCCGCACAATATTACCGAATCCACTCTCCAACATATCGACTAATTGGTTATTCCACAAGCTCCAGACAAATCTATCTTTGACAAGTAAACCGCGTTGTTGAGCATACATCATCCGGAAATGCCAATTGGAAATAATTGAACACAGCCCTAAAATAAAACCAAAGCTACCAAGAAAGATGGCAATCATCTTTAATGCTGTTTTTTTAAGAATGTATGTTAAGTACACAGCAAATGGCAGAAATAGAATCGGTAAGATAATAATAAAGTGACGAGGTCCCCATCCCCAAGCGCCATACCAACTTCTTAATCTAGAGTGAAGTAAAAACCAAAGTACAGTCAATGCCGCTACATATATGGCTTCTTTCGGGTACTGCTTATAAAATTTCCGAAAAAATAACACAGACAAAATAAGTAGAGGAGCATAAACAAACAGACTTTTTCCTGGACTAAGTAGCAGTCCAGTTATTCCTACCAAAATATTACCATCTAAAGTATTATTTTCAGTATAAATAGCTGTTTGTGCCGGAGATCTATAAAATATTCCAGTTCTAAGATAATTATACCATAACTGCCAGATCACAAAAGGTACAAGTGTCAGCAATGCTAGTAAGATTGTCTTGATTCTGAATGCTAAATTTGAAGTAAGAAAGCTTATTAAATAAGCAAAGGAAACAAGAATAGCCAAGCTCATGGATATGCGTGTAATTAAGCCAAAACCTAAGCAAATAAAGCAACTAAACAAACACAATAAATAAC
>JAQYWO010000334.1 GCA_029379215.1 Rhizonema sp. PD37 | reverse complement strand
AAATCAAAACCCTCACTGGGCATACAAACTTTGTTCAGGGCGTCAGCTTCAGCCCTGATGGCAAAATGCTCGCTTCTGCCAGTGGTGACAACACAGTGAAACTGTGGGATACCCGCACTCTTCAGGAAATCAAAACCCTCACTGGGCATACAAACTTTGTTCAGGGCGTCAGCTTCAGCCCGGATGGCAAAATGCTTGCTTCTGCCAGTTATGACAACGCGGTGAAACTGTGGAGGCTGGATTTTGATAATTCACTCAATCTTGGGTGCAATTTTCTATACGAGTATTTTCAAACCAATACCCCTGATGATGAGAGCGATAGGCATCTGTGCGATGGTGTTAGATCAAGTCTGGATAAATAGTTTCGGGCATCCTATTGTTACAAGGGCGAACAGCCGTGACGCTCGAAGACTCGCTAACGCTACGCTAACGCCCCTACATGGTGATCTGTCGCATTCTTTTTCACCTTTTTTACCTTTTTTCTTGCTCTTCTAAGTTGGCGTTCTTGGCAGTTTTATATATTGGTATTCATAAGCGCGGAAAGGGAATAATTGTAGTTACAATGCAGTTTTATAGAGATTTTCATTATTATCACATACATATAATGTAGAAACTGGCTTTTGAAGCTTCTCTAATTAAAATATGAGCCGTTTTTTTATTGCCCTCCTCCCTCCGGTAGAAATTCAAGACTACGCTAACCAAATCAGGCAGTACTTTAGCGATCGCTACACCAGTCGAGGTGCACAAAATTCTCCGCCTCACATTACCCTGCAAGCACCTTTTGAATGGGCAAATGCCAATCTACCCTTGCTCGAAGAATCTCTAGAAAAGTTTGCTTGCGCTCAAGAGTCATTACCTATTATTCTCAACGGTTACGGAGCCTTTGCCCCTCGAGTTATATATATCAATGTCGTGAGAAGCACACAACTATTGACATTACAAGCTGACTTAATGACTTACCTAAAAAACATGGGAATTGTTGATAAAAGAGCTATTAACCGTCCTTTTGCTCCCCATATGACTGTTGCGTTTAAGGATTTGACAAAGCAAAACTTTAAAACCGCTTGGGCAGAATTTGAACCGTGTCAGTTGCATTTTGAATTTACGGCTTCTGAGTTCATGCTCCTACTTCACGATGGTAAGCGGTGGAATGTGAAATCGGCATTTCCGTTTTTGCCTCAATCACTCTCATGAGAGAAAAATAAAAGTTATATTTTGAGAATTTTGGCTTTGCATAGAGCGCGGGATGAATTGATAAAATCAAGGTCGATTTTTCGCACCTATCCGAAGGGAAGCAGAGTTACGCGTCTATGCGTAAGGCAATATTCATCCCCCTTCATACCGTTTCACTTTAAAGTTGATACATTTAAATAAGTTGGCGGTAAAAAACATAATTATGTAAAGAAAAATAAAGTAGGTAAAAATATTGCGTAGTAAGCGCTTCAGCGCTTTTTATTTATGCCGACTTACTTAGGCTTGTATGGGAAGCAGGGGAAGTAAATTGTATCAGCCGCAAAGCTAAAACTTTTTGTCCTGTACTGATGATAATTTCATGAAAGTATTATTGTAAAAATGTATTTAATATGACTCACTTATTCAGTGAAACTAAGAGTATGTATTCCCTGTAAACTCATCTCTTGGACAATTCTGTCCATCCTAATTTTTCTTTTTTCTGGAATTCCTTGCTTTGCCCAGGAAAGCTTGACAAAACTGAACCACCCTGTAGCTCCTCCCCGTGTGTCTACTGACAAACAACCTCCCACCGATCCTCAAGAGCTAGAAGCCTTTATTGATAGATTCTTCCTCCAATTAAAAGACGGGAATATTCCTGGTGCAGTGTTTATTCTAGTTAAAGATGGCAAAATCTTCTTCTCTAAAGGCTATGGCTATGCCAATCTAGAGCAGAAAAAACCTGTTATTGCAGACAAAACTTTATTCCGTCTTGGCTCTGTTTCCAAAGTGTTCACAGCTACAGCTATGATGCAACTAGCTGAACAAGGCAAGCTCAACTTAAACGAGGATATTGATCACTATCTTCAGAAATTTCATATTCAGAATAACCAGTTTAAACCCATTACCTCTGCCCATCTGTTGACTCATACAGATGGATTTAATGTAGCATGGTCGATTGGAGCTGCAACTCGCTATCAATCTCAACTGCCATCCTTAGAGCAATTTTTAAGCAAAAACCTCCCTAAGCGAATCCGACAACCGGGTGAGCTCTATGTCTACGGCGATGTAGGGATAGCATTAGCAGGCTATTTGGTAGAGGTACTGTCTAAAGTTTCATTCACCGAATACATTAACCAAAATATCCTCAAGCCATTGGATATGCGCCATAGCAGTTTTCAGCAGCCCTTACCAACTGCACTGGCAGCTGATTTAGCCGTGGGCTATAACTACAGAAATGGTACATATGTACGCAGCCCCTTCGCTTATATCAAAAGTGTTCCCAGCGCTGCTATGAGTGCTACAGCTACAGATGTTGCTCACTTTATGATTGCTCAATTGCAGGGAGGGCGCTATGGCAATACACAAATATTGAATGAAAGTACTGTTCAAGAAATGCAACAACAGCATTTCACTAACTTTCCCAATCACAATGGTATGGCAGGCTCTGCTTATGGGTTTTATGAAAGATTTCAAAACCATCAACGCGCTTTAGAGCATGGTGGTAACATCTACGGCTACACGAGTCAGATATTTATGCTGCCAGAGCAAAAGTTGGGTTTTTTTGTGGCTTTCAATCAAGATGATAAAATTGGTTTACGAGAAAATTTGATCGCACAGTTTTTAAATCATTACTATCCACAGCAAAAAAGCAAAACTGAACTGCCAAAAACTCAGAGTAGTGCCGAATCTTACCAACGAATTAAACAAATTGAGGGCAGTTATCGTTTCATCAGATATCCACATGATTCGTTGGTAAAATTGTGGATAGTTTGCTTTGGTTATCAACCAGATGTGCGCTTAAAAGCGAGTCGTGATGGTATCGTAACTCTATATACTAGAGGAAGTCGCTGGAGAGAAACTGAGCCGTGGTTATTGCGATATGAAAACAGCGATATTTATCTCATTTTTCGGCGAGATACTCAAGGAAAAGTGACGTCTATGTCCCTCAGCAACTATGTTTTTGTGACGCATGAAAAATTGGCATGGTATGAAACACTTGATGTTCAAAAGAGGTTACTTCTATTTTCCTTACTGATATTCCTATCGGTATTTTGTCTGTGGCTGATAAATTTGTTGATTCAGTGTTGGCGTAAGCAATTTTCTAACATCTCACGTAAAATTCGTCTCATTCAGGTACTCATAGGTTTGATTAGTGGGCTAAATTTATTTTTTTTAATAGGAACAGTCATTCTCATACTTAGAATTAATTATTGGGAGTTTTTCTTTGGTTTACCCATTATAATGAGTATTTTGCTTTACTTACCAATATTGACCACAGGTTTAACTACTAGTTTGCCAATTATTGGATTGATAGCTTGGAAAGACAAATCTTGGTCAATTGTAGGGAGACTCTGTTATCTCTTGACGATGCTAGCATCAAGTACTTTTATCTTATTGCTAAACTACTGGAGTCTTTTGGGATTTCAATTTTAATAGGAGTTCAACGCATCAAAAGTACAAAAAACCCTCTACCAAGAGGTAGAAGGTTGGGAAAAAATTAGACAGTGAATTTAGGTAATAGAGTTGAGATAACATTACCTAGTGGGTAATTTTTGCTTTAGGCTTTTTTCTTCATTTTTCTCCTCATTTGCCAACCTATTCCCAACGCAGCTAAGCTACCACTAATTGTCAATGGTTCTGGCACTGGTACTGGTGCTGGTACTGATGCTACTACTGCTTGTGATTCTTCTGGAACAGTAGGATTTCGCTCAACTAATGATGGTGCTCCCTGAGAACCATTTGCCCAAACTGGAGCAAAATTTGTCCCCATTGTTGCAAATAAGATAACTCCAGATGCTATTGAAATTTTGACTATTGCATTCAATTTCATAGGCTTTGCGACAATGTATTTACTAGGTTTTGCAGGTTGCCAATCAACATCGAGTTCCTATCAGATGCTGACGAGATATCTGGGTTTTGAATTATTAGACTCTGAAAAATGCTTGAATGTGTTGACAATCCTGCTATGATGTTTGTGACACTTCAAGTATGGGTAAAAGCACCTTAAATTGTCTGGAGCGATCGCTCAGCATCTTTTCAGAAATTTTCCAGTACTCCAGAACTTACCTGATATCTTCAGAGCCTTATATTTGAAAGAATTGCCTGATAACTCTAGTAAAGTCACTCAGATATCCTAAGCGCTTGTTTGACTATGTGATCACTCTCTTTACTAGAGTACATGTTTAGACATAGATATTAAGAAAATTTACGTATCTTTATCTAAAAAACATGAGTTATGAGAAAATCTTTAAAAAAACAGTTAAAAATTCATCAGAGAATAGATCAGTTGCTATATCTTCCCGCAAGCTTGAGGCAAGCACATAATTCATGTTTTGATTCAGTGAATTATCTTGGGATCGCTAAGTGTCTTTGTTGTACTCTCCCTCACGTCTTCGGGTTCACCTCCCTCTACTGGGGAGGAGCGTAGTCTATCCTCTGTAGATAAAATCATGTGTTGAAATCCACCATCGCGCCAGCTATCCGTTATATCTTTGATAAAACTGGCTATAGGAATGGCAATTAATAAACCTAGCAGCCCTCCGAGTTTTGCTCCCAGCAGCAAAGAAATGACAACCCACACGGGATTTAAACCAGTTAAATTACCGAGAATGCGAGGCGCAACAAAATTAGAATTGATTTGATCACTCACCACAGCAGCCGCTAAAACTTCTACACCCAGCCAAAAGTTTTGTAACGCTATTAACAAACTAACAATTCCAATACCTATCCCTGTACCAAAGGGAAAGAGGGAAAAGAACCCAATTCCAATCCCGAAAAGTAAAGCCAAGGGAATACGCAAAACTATAAATATGAGTATCAGAACTAATGTTAGTAAAGCAGCTAATGTTACCTGACCAATAAAATAATTTTGAAAATCCTCTCGTAACGTTTGTCTCACCTGTACTCCAATATGAGGCGGAAACCACTGAAAAATTCCGTCCCAGAGAAGTTGTCCGTTAAATACTAGGTAAATAGTCAGCACGACTGTCAGCAACACGTTAGCGAAAGTACCAATTGTATCCACAGCAAAGCTGAGAATTTTACCGGTAAATGCTTGGAGTTGATTGGATAGTCTGTCTAAAATCTGGGTGGGTAAACTGCTTAGATTCGCGGGAAGTTGTTGAGTCGCCGCCCAGTTTTGCAAAGCTTGCAACTGTTGTGTTCCCGAATCAATCCAAGCAGGTAAAATGTTAGTTAATTCATTTAGCTGCTGTAGAATTAAGGGAACTAATGTCACAGTTAATGCCACGACAATAACCACAGCAAGCAGCAAAACCACCGAAACAGCAATGTTGCGTTCTACTTTTTGCTTCTGTAAAAACTGAATGGGATAATCCAAAACAAAAGCTAGTAAAATAGCGGCAACAACAGTGCTAACCAAAGGTTGAAAATATTGCACAACTTGAAGCAATACCCAACCATTGAGTATGGCAAGAGGAAATGCCAATCCTATACTTAACCATCGCGGCAGTTTGTTTGCTGAATGCATAATTTTTATACTGGAGTTATCAAATAAAGTTATTTAGCTATATAGTTAAGTGTGGTCTGGAAAAATAAAGTGGAAAATCATCTCTTCATTTTATATCCAATATTCAATAACTCGTGCCCAATTCCCTCCTTTCCATAAAATCTAACAAAATTCGTTGAGGACGAGTTCCTAAGGGACGTACTTCTCCTGCCACTGCTGAATAACAGCTTCCCTGACGAATCTCTTCTGGTGTTAGTAAAGCCATATCCCAACCTTCATTGAGAACAAGCTGATCGAACTCCACCAACAGAGGTGCATGAAAGACATGACGAACACCTATTTCATCGGCATAACAGCCAAAAAAAGAAAACTCAAGGAGAGTATAGCCGATTTCTTCTAAGATTTCTCGCTTGACCGCAACATCTGGGTTTTCACCGCTTTCAATATGTCCGCCAAACAACGCCCAGTAACCGGGATAGAGAATATTGGGAATATTATCCCGTAACTGCATGAGAAACTTGTTGTCTCGGTAGAGAATCGCGATCGCTGCTTGGATAGGCATGTTAATTGCTACGAATCGTTCTCTCCTCATCTTATTACCGAAGAAAGGCAGCTATGAGTCACCTGAAGAGATCCAAAGGCGATCGCTCACCTGTGCATTATTAATTCTCCTGAGTCAATCCGCAGCCCAGCCGAAGATGTAGCCATTTCAAATGGTTCTGTGAATCAACCTTCGTTCAACAATGTAAGCACTGATCAACATAATTGCCGGATGGGGTTGGGAGTATGGGTTGTCATCTTCAAGCTGATAGCAACCCCGCAAGCATTTACCTTTCCTAACTATGGTTTTGCCCGTCACGGGTTTCTCAGCAAGAAACTGCGCTCTTCCAAGCAGAATATTGCTCGTAATCTACATCTAACGGTGAACGTCTGATCTAGAGGTTCTCAGTTAGATCTCATACACTCGCGCCCTCTCCCAATTTTGGGAGGGGGTGTTCGTGAATAGCGAGATTGGGAATTATGTATGTGACTTAAACGAGAACCTTTATAGTGCTGTAAGATGTTGCCGATTTTTGGGCAGTTTGAGGATATCAATCAATTGCTCACGGTAACTGGCAATCCAGTCTCCAATTGCTAAGAACCCTATAATCACAACAATGCATATTTACTAATTTTTGTCAATGCTTCAATCCCAACTATTTAAGACTATCTTTCTGCTAAATTAGCGAACTAAGTCTGTGAAAATACGTAAATTTTAAATTTACTTAACCTGAGCGTCCAAGCTTTGCTGGTATCATACCACCAATCTCAACTACATGAATTTTTTCACGAGTAGAACTGGTAAGGAATGGAGAAGTTGAAGAATGCAGAACCTTGATGAATTAGATTCGTACTCTTTGACGCAGTTACAGCAATATAGGCTGCCTTCTTCGGTTATACATTTGATTGCGCTGCCATTGATCGCAGGTTCGGTGCCTGAACTTATATGAGCATAAACTCTCTCATTGGAAGAACGCTTCGCAATCGCTACGAGATTATTGAACTGCTGGGAAGCGGAGGGTTTGGCTATACCTATAAAGCTAAGGATTTGGATTTGCCAAGACAGCCTACATGTGTTGTCAAACATTTCAAACCGAAAAACCAAGCTCCGGATAAAATGTCTATTGCTCAAAGACTATTCGACTCGGAAGCACAAACCCTGTATCAGCTTGGCAACAAGAATAACCAAATTCCTCAACTTTTTGCCCACTTTGAAGAGGATTCGCAATTTTATTTAGTACAGGAATTGATTGAAGGGCACGATTTAACCAAAGAAATTATTATTGGTTCGTGCAAGAGCGAGCAAGTTGTTTTTAAACTCTTGAAAGACATTCTCGAAGTTTTGGCATTTGTTCATCAAAACAATGTCATCCATCGGGATATCAAGCCGGAGAATCTTAGGCGACGGCTTAAAGATGGGAAAATTGTGCTGATTGACTTTGGGGCAGTGAAGGAAATCAGTGCTATATCCGTCAATAATCAGGGGGAAACAAGTCTGACGGTAGGGATCGGCACTCTTGGTTATATGCCTCCCGAACAACAAGCTTGTCGCCCTCGTTTCAGTAGTGATATTTATGCACTAGGTATTATTTGTTTTCAAGCCTTGACTGGGCGACAACCTTTAAAGTTACCACGAGACTTCAACACAGGCGAGTTGTCTTGTGATTTGTTCAGTGAATGTACGCAGATAACCCCAGGGTTTAAAAAAGTTTTAGATACAATGGTGCGCTTTGATTATCGTCAGCGTTACCCTGACGCGACTGCAGCTTTGCAAGCTCTCCAGCCATTGCTTAACATTTATTCGGCATCAACTACTATCCAAACCCAGAGCACAAATCTCTCGCCACCAAGTCAAACTTTACAAACTTCCAACTTGACAACAGCACAAAGTCAAACGGTAATCACTTCTTTACCGACACCAACAACGCCATCTGTTCAACAATCATTTTTAGAGCGAATTCTCCAAGCCTTGCAGCAACTGTTTGGTGTCGGTGAGACAAAGAATTCTCTGCCGCCTGCTACAATACCACAACCAACCCCACTCACACAAAATTGGGAGCAACCGGAAGGACATGTCAGTCTAGACTCTAGCTTTTATGTGGAACGCCCTCCAATAGAGAGTGATTGTTATGAAACGATTTTACAACCAGGGGCACTGATTCGGATTAAAGCTCCCCGACAGATGGGCAAAACTTCACTGTTGACACGTGTTCTCCACCATGCAGAGGAACGAGGTTGTAAAACTGCCAACTTAAACTTTCAAGCCGCAGATGCAGAGTCTTTCACCAGTCTAGACAAATTCTTACAGTGGTTCTGTGACAGCATTACAGATAGATTGAAGCTAACGAATAAGTTAGCAGATTATTGGCAAGGTGTTCGGGGTAGCAAGAGCAAGTGTATCAACTACTTTGAAAAATACCTGTTGTCAACAATTTCTAGTCCAGTAGTTTTAGGTTTAGATGAAGTCGATCAGGTTTTTCAACATCCTGAAGTTGCAGCTGACTTTTTTGGTTTGTTGCGAGTTTGGCATGAAATGTCAAAGAATGAGGAAATTTGGAAAAAACTGAGATTGGTAATTGTGCATTCCAAGGAAGTTTACATACCCCTCAATATTAATCAGTCACCATTCAACGTGGGATTGCCAGTTGAGTTACCAGAGTTGAATGACATACAAGTGCAAGACTTGGTGCAACGACACAAGCTTGATTGGAGTCAGTCAGAGGTAACACAACTCATGGTAATGGTGGGGGGACATCCGTATTTAGTCAGGCGAGCGCTCTATGAAATTGCGCGACAAAGGACGAGTTTATCGCGATTGTTGCAAACCTCACCAACAGAGTCAGGAATATTTAGTGATCACTTACGACGCCATCGAGTAAATTTGCAGGAAGATGCCAAGTTAGAAGCGGCGCTCAAACAAGTTATTGCATCTCCTCAACCAGTAAGGATTGAGACAGGGTTAGCATTTAAGTTACGCAGTATGGGGTTAATAAAGTTTCAAGACAATGATGTGATGCCCTTGTGTGAGATGTACCGGATATCATCCGTGACAGGTTAAGCTAATTGCATACTTGTCAATATACCTAATGAATGAAA
>JAQYWO010000034.1 GCA_029379215.1 Rhizonema sp. PD37 | reverse complement strand
ACCCAAACTATATAAATTTATGTAAATGGTTGTAGTTGCGTTTCAGCTTCCAAGAAATAAGCGCTGAAGCGCAACTACAAACCTTTATCTATTTGTACTGACTTAGTAATTAAAATCCGGATGTTTGAACGCTAATCAGAAAAGAAAAATATAAAAACAATTTATATTTTTCTTTTTGAGCGTGCTATTAAATATTAGAAAAACTTCCTCTAATGGTGGCTATACACTATTGGAAATTTTAGTAGTGATTGTCATAATCGGTATTTTAGGTGCGATCGCAATCCCGAGTTGGCTGGCTTTTATTGACACTCTTCGCCTCAACACTGCTCAATATGAAATTTACCGCGCCATACGCCAAGCCCAAAGCGAAGCCATCAAAAGCAAATTAACTTGGCAAGCCAGCTTTCGCGAACAAAACAGCGTTATTCAATGGGCGGTTCATCCAGCAGACGCAGCCGGACTATTCATTCCCAACTCAGTCCAAGCTAACAATAACCTCTGGCATACCCTTGAGCCAAATATTCATATTGATCAACAGCGAAACTCTTTCGGTAAAAATGAAACAACAATCCGAAAACAAACTTCCTTTGGTCCGTGGCGGGTTTTGTTCAACTACCAAGGCTGTCCCATCTACAATGTTGAAAATGAGTGTACCCACACCTCACTCCGAACTCTAGGACAAATCAACCTTTCTAGCCAGAACGGTGGTACAGCTAGGCGCTGCGTCTATATTTCTACAATCATAGGAGCAATGCGAATGGGAAAAGATCATAATGAGGCTAATAAAGAGCGTAAGTTTTGCTATTAAGCAAGGGTCTGGGTATATAATTTTGTGGCTATTTTAAACGAAAAACAGATCCCCGACTTCTTTAAGAAGTCGGGGATCTAGACTAGCAAATGACCATCGAAAAACAACATCTAATCATCTTCACGCGTTATCCAGAAGCAGGGAAGACAAAAACCCGAATGATCCCCGCTTTGGGAACAAAAGGCGCTGCCGATCTTCATCGTCAAATGACGGAACACACACTGACTCAGGTGAAACAGTTGCAAAGCAATGCAATATCATTTGAAGTGCGGTTTGCTGGTGGCGATTTACAACTTATGCAAGGTTGGCTCGGATCTGACTCGATCTATCAGTCGCAAGGAGATGGCGATCTCGGTCAACGAATGGCGCGAAGTCTCTTTTCTGCCTTTCAATCGGGAGCCGAACAAGCCGTGATCATTGGCACTGATTGCCCAGATGTCAATGCCGATATTCTTGCAGAAGCTTTTGCAAAACTCCACCACTACAACCTCGTGTTAGGGCCGGCGATGGACGGTGGCTATTACCTGGTTGGTTTGCAGTATCCGATCCCAGAATTATTTATTGACATTGATTGGGGAACTGCTAAAGTGTTACAACAAACCGTTGAAGTTGCCGAAAATCTCAATTTGTCTGTTGCTTACCTACCTTATTTGGCTGATATCGACCGACCGGAAGATTTACCCATTTGGGAAAAATACCGGAATTGAGAATGGGTCAGAGGTAATAGGTAATGGATCATTAAGAAGGATTTTTAGAATGACCTTCCTCTGCTCCCGAGCGATCGCTCCCCTTCCCCACACTTAAATATAGAAGAAGACTGTGGTTTTTCTGAAGACACGTTGAACTACAGTTGTTAGCGTGGTATCAGTTCAGACTAAAAAGTGTAAAATATCTAGCAACCTAAAGATGACTAAATTTACCTAATTTATTGGTGTTGAACAACAGATGGCGTTCAAGGGAACAATCGAACAGTAACTTTAAATAGGAATATCAATTTTATTCACTAAGAGAAAAAACTATGAATAACAACAGTCTTGCTACTATGAACGCTAGCCGTACCTTAAAGGTGGCTGGAATTATCTTAATTTTGTCATTTTTTGTGGACTTTTTGATTCTCTTGTTTCCCGTACAACCCACTAACAAGGGGTGGCTAATCGAGTTAGCAACAGCACTTGTGGATCGGGGCATTGTACCGATGATTGGTATTAGTTTGTTATTTGCTGGATACTGGATTGATACTCCTGATGATACTCGTCCGCAAGGTATTGATTTGAGATTTCCCGCCTTGATTTTGTCATCCGTCTTAGGTTTGATGTTTTTGCTAATTTTTCCCCTGCACATAAATAACGTGCGTCAAGCAAGTGACCAAACAGTGTCTCAAATCAACAAAGATGCAGAACAAAGAGAAAACCTACTAAACAACAAACTCTCACAAGTAGAAGCTCAATTAGGCAACGATCAAGTCAAAGCTGCACTTGAAAAACAGAAAAGCCAAGTCAAAGAACAGTTTACTACTTTACTCAAAGACGATCAGCGCTATAAGGAAGCACTGAATAACCCTACTCTTCCCGCACAGCAGAAAGAATTGCTCAAGAAATTTAAGGCAAATCCCCAAGAACTTGATAAATTTATTGCTCAGCAAGCAGATCCTCAAGCACAGGCACAGCAACAATTAGGGCAAATTCGTAGCAGAAAAGAAGAAGACGAGAAACAAGCTAAAGACGTAGCCTGGAAGTCTGGACTCCGAATTGGGATCGGCAGTTTACTGCTATCAATCGGTTACATTATCATCGGTTGGACAGGAATCAGAAGTATGGGTACCGTACAAAGTGCTAAAAGAGTTCCGGCAAGATGAGGAGTAGGTAGGGGCGGGTTTAATTATAGATAGCATCTGGGTACATGCGAAAAGTATGTCAAACCCACCTGTACAGACGTGGGGAGCGGAAACTATATAAGTGTGAAAATAATTTCTTTTGACTTTTTACTTATTTTTACCAAAAAACGGGATGAAAGCCCCTGGCTTGAGACATGGGGATGAATCTTGACGGCTGTTGAAACAGCCGTCAAGATTCATTATTGTATCGATTTGTCAAGCACAATTAGTTATGCAGGTCGATGCTGTATACTAATGGGATGCCAGTAAAATACAAATCAAATGAAAACGTTGTCTACTCCTGCAAGTACCACATTGTTTGGTGTCCCAAATACCGAAGGTCGGTATTAATCAAAGGTGTAGACGTTAGGTTGAAAGAAATAATACACGAAGTTTGCAATGAATTTCAAGCGAACTTAATTGAACTAGAAGTAATGTCAGATCATGTACACCTTTTAGTTGAAGTAGATCCTCAATTTGGAGTGACTAAATTAATCAGGTACATGAAAGGACGCTCGTCTAGGTTTCTAAGGGCAGAATTTCCTTGGCTAAAGTCACGGCTCCCAACACTTTGGACTAATTCTTATTTTGTCTCAACAGTTGGGGGCACACCACTAGAAGTAGTTAAGCAGTATATAGAGAATCAGAAAAATGTCTGAAGAAATAATCTATGGCTGTCAGCAGAATTTAATTAGCCCAGATAAAGAATTAGCTGCTGTTCTAGAATTTATTTGCTCTGAGTCTAATAAACTAACCAATTCTGGAATATACTACGCTAGACAATTATTCTTTAAAACCAAAAAGATTGTTGGTAAATATGACCTAGAGGCTGAGTACAAAAGTAATCCTCATTTCCAAGCACTACATTCTCAAGCAGCACAACAAATTCTCAGAAGTGTTGCTGAATCATTTAAGTCATTCAAAGAATTGTCTAAGCTTTTTAGGAGAGGAGAACTCAAGGATAAACCAAAACCGCCCAAGTATCGTAAACCCAAAGGGTTAGCACTAGTAACATATCCTAAGCAAGCCTTGAAATTAATGGATGGATTAATTAGAGTTCCGTTAGGTAATACGGTTAAGCGCTGGTTTAAGCTAGACAGCTTCACCTTAGTAATGCCATCTAACCTAAAGTTTGAAGACATCAAGGAATTGAGAGTACTACCACGTAATCGTTGCTTTTATGTGGAATTTGTTTATGAACAGAAAAGCGAAGTCTTGGGGAGAGAGTATTCTCTCCCCAGAGCTTCGCCTGTTGATGTTGTCAGTCTTGATAAGTCAAAAGTATTGGGCATAGATCATGGTGTTGGTAATTGGCTGACTTGTGTTTCTAATCTGGGAACTAGTTTTATTATTGATGGCTTAAAACTTAAGAGTGTCAATCAATGGTACAACAAGCAAATCGCTACCATCAAAGAGGGGAAACCCCAAGGTTTTTGGTCTAATAAACTTGCGGCTATTACTGAAAAAAGAAATCGACAAATGAGGGATGCAGTCAATAAAACTGCAAGAATTGTCATTAATCATTGTCTAACCAATAAAATCGGAACCATTGTTTTTGGCTGGAACGAAGGTCAAAAAGATCGTAGTAACATGGGAAAAAAGAACAACCAGAAGTTTGTTCAGATCCCTACTGGTAAACTGAAAATCAGAATAGCTCAGTTGTGTGAGCAGTATGGAATTCAATTTGTAGAAACTGAGGAGTCATACACGTCTCGTTCATCATTTTTAGATAATGATGTGCTACCTAAATTTCGTGAAAAACCGGAAGGGTGGCAATCCAGTGGTCAGCGAGTTGAGCGTGGATTATTCAAAACGGCAAAGAATCTTTTGATCAATGCCGATTGTAATGGGGCGGCGAACATAGCACGTAAAGTGGCGGCAACACTGGGCTTAGATCTAGATGGAGTCAGTAGGGGCGCTTTGAGTACGCCTTTAAGGGTTCATTTTTGGACTCCTTAAGAATCCCCTGGCTTATACCCATGGGGAGTTTCAAATAAAACAAGCACTCTTTGCTTTTATCTAACGGCTGAAAGCAAAGAGTGCTGAGCGCTACTTAGTAAAAAAACCGCTATGTTACTGGGGAATGTTTTCAATTTATATACTGACTTATAACGAAGAGCTAGATATTGCCGCTTGTATTGAGTCGGCGATGCTATCAGATGACATTATTGTCGTGGACTCGTGCAGTAGCGATCGCACGGTGGAAATTGCCAGTCGCTACCCTGTGCGGGTTGTCCAACATGCTTTTGAAAGCCACGGTCGTCAGCGTACTTGGATGCTAGAATCAATTCCCCCCAAGCACGAATGGGTTTACATTCTCGAAGCTGACGAACGCATGACAAAAGAATTGTTTGCCGAAGCCACCAAGGCGAGTCTAAGCTCAGACTACATCGGGTACTACGTTGCTGAACGAGTTATTTTCATGAATCGTTGGATTCGTCGCAGTACCCAGTATCCCCGTTATCAATTACGCCTTTTCCGCCACGGCAAAGTTTGGTTTTCTGATTATGGTCATACGGAACGAGAAGTTTGTGAGGGACCAACTAGCTTTTTAAAGGAAACCTATCCTCACTACACTTGTAGTAAGGGGTTGAGCCGTTGGATTGAAAAGCACAACCGTTACTCCACAGATGAAGCTAAAGAAACTCTCCGTCAGCTAGAAAAGGAAAAGATTGACTGGAGCGATTTGTTCTTTGGGAAGTCAGAAGTAGAACGACGCCGTGCCTTAAAAGATTTATCTTTACGCTTACCCGCAAGACCGATGCTACGCTTTTTTTATATGTATTTTCTTCTCGGTGGTTTTCTTGACGGACACGCCGGGTTTGCTTGGTGTACATTGCAAACCTTCTATGAATACCTAATTTTGCTCAAAGTCTGGGAAATCAAGCATCTCCCCCAGCCTTCTTTGGATACAGCTACCCCTCAGGGCACTACAGCCGCTAAATAAGAAGGAGCAATAGATCTACATAGGAGCTGCTTTGTTGCGTCTCTACTAAAGAAGCGCTATTGTATACTATTCAAAAATTCCATTATTAATAAACTATATTATTTTCGTTATTGTGTTAGTATTATTAGTATAATAGAGGATTGGTTACAAGAATTTGTAATTCATAAACGCAAGATTTTGTTACACTAACCTTCCATAAGCAAAGTAGCTATTAGATAGCTATATCTTATCAATCAATACGGTTGAGTTAAAGGTAGTGTCAACAACCCACGGCTCATCAGCTACATCCTCGTGGGCTTCCGCCTTTGGGTACTGTGAGGTGGAGAAACCAGGTTTCCGGGTGGATACTGATCTCAACAGTATTGTTTGATCAATCAATCGCTGTCCTGTCATTAGAATCATTGAAGAGTGTATTCTTGTCAGATTCATAACTCCTACATCCTAATTCCTAACTCCTCACTTTTATGAAAGAGCGTATACCCCGTCAGATTGCTCGTGAATTGGCGCTTTTAAGCATCAGCCAACTACCCGTAAACCCCAAAAAATTGGATAAATTGGCAAACGATCAACTACTGCCTAAGTTGGTCTTAGCTGCAGTCCGTACCCTGAGAGCGGAAGTGCAAGATACTCTAGAAAATGCGGCAGCTGAACTACAACGCAGTAATGATCGCCTTTTAACAAGCCACACTCGCGCTAATGACCTAAACACTGCGAGAACAATGGTCAAAGAAGCGATCGACTACACCCAAACAGCTATTAACCAGTTAGGGGCAGCAGTCGAGTTTCCTGAACTGATTCAGCTAGCAAACCAAGACAAAGAAGTCCGCGAGTATGCTAAACAGATTATTATGACAGTCGATGAACATCGCCATGAGATCGATGAAGAGATCTCCACAGCTTTAGTCGATTGGCAGGTTGCTCGTCTTGCCCAAATCGACCGAGATATCATCCGCATTGCTGTAGCAGAAATGAAGTTTCTTAAATTAGCAGATAGCATGGCTATTAATGAAGCTGTAGAACTAGCCAAACGCTACAGTGAAGAAGACAGTCATCGATTTATCAATGGTGTTTTGCGCCGAGTTACAGAGCAGCAGAAGCGGGAAGTAGCGAGTAGTCCGTCTTGAAAAGGAGGAGAGGGAACGCTTATTTGAGTGATCGCTCTTAACAGGGGGAGAATGATTTATGTAGAGGCGCATTTACTCACACAAGTGATCTCAATTAAACCACTACCCACTTCTGTCTCCTGTCTCCCCACAGCTTGCTAAATTTATTTACTAGGCGTAAATCTTAGTAAAATTATGGTTTTTAATTGGTTTCGTCGTCAAAATAACGATTCTTCCTCCTCTAAAGAGAAACAGGGAGAAGATGCTAGCGCAAAAGAACCCCAAGCAGAACAAGCGGCAACCTCAACGCCAACAACAGAAAAGGCACAAGACGTGGCGGCTTCTGACTTGCTGGCATTTGCTAAAGCAGCATACAAAAACATTCAAGACAAGCAACAATCCCAGACTGTAGAAGTTTCTTCATCTGTTGCTCCCTCGGAAACACCACCAGATATAGCTGAAGCACAGGATATAGGTGAAGTCAGCACAGCAGAAGAGTCTGTAGTTGAAAGTGCTACTACACTGAGCGAGGCGCAACAAACATCAAGTGAACCCGTTGCAGAGGAAGCCGCAGACAGGCAACTTGAAGAGGTAAACGAACCAACTTCCCCTGTGTCCTTTTTGGAACGTGCAGCAGCAGAACGGCTTTCAAAGCAGGAACGACTGATAGCAAGTGCGATCGCTGTCCCCGAACCAGAAATCGTACATTCAGTAGAAAGCGCCACAGAAACTCCAGAAATGAGCTTTGATGAAGGATTTTTGTGGTCAGCAGAAGTTTTGGCGGCACAAGGTAGGCGTGCAGAAGATGTTTCTCTTGAAGAAATAACTTGGCTCAAAAAGCTTCGCCAAGGCTTGGAAAAAACCCGTCGTAACATCACAAACCAACTGAAGGCGATTGTTGGTCAAGGACCACTCAACCAAGCCGCTGTGTCGGAAATTGAAGGGTTGCTTTTGCAAGCTGATGTTGGGGTACAGGCAACAGATTACATTATTAATCAACTCCAAAAAAAGCTCCGCGAAGAAGCCCTACCTGCAGATGCGGCGATCGCTTATCTTAAACAAATCATTCAGGAGATGTTGGATGCGCCGGAGAAAAAATATCCCAAAACCGCGTTTTCGCCAGAAAAAGAAACCCTCAATATTTGGTTAATCACTGGGGTAAATGGTGCTGGGAAAACAACAACTATTGGTAAACTTGCTCACCTCTCACAAAAATCTGGCTATAAGTGCTTGATCGGAGCAGCAGACACTTTCCGTGCGGCTGCTGTCGAACAGGTGAAGGTTTGGGGGGAAAGAAGCAGTGTGGAAGTGATTGCCAATCCTGGTAAGAATACTGATCCTGCTGCTGTGGTTTTTGATGCAATTGCAGCGGCGATCGCCAGAGACACAGAATTACTTCTGGTAGATACCGCAGGACGCCTGCAAAATAAGAAAAACTTGATGGATGAACTCAGTAAGATCCGTCGAATTATCGATAAAAAGGCTCCTAACGCAAAAGTAGAATCACTGTTGGTTTTAGACGCGACTTTAGGGCAAAATGGATTGCGACAAGCCGAAGTATTTTCCGAAGCTGCTCAATTAAGTGGTGTAGTCATAACTAAGCTAGATAGTACAGCCAAAGGAGGTGTTGCCCTTGCTGTTGTGCAGCAGCTTGGTTTGCCTATTCGCTTTATTGGAGCAGGTGAAGGAATTGAAGACTTACGACCGTTTTCCAGCTACGAATTTGTTGAAGCACTATTAAGTGGTTAGATAAATCAGGAGTGAGGAGTTGTCGAGACACGATGCTTCGTAGCTTCTCCTGAAAATGACTATCATGCATTGGGTATAGGGTTTTAAAAGCAAAAATTTTAGGAAATCTCACTCCCGTTAAAAACGTTTTGCTACCTTACCAAACTACACCTGCACTCACGAATTCTAGTAGAAATTCTAACTCATATCTCCTGTATAGACGCAGCAAAGAAGTGCGTCTATACAATTCTTAAATCCTTTTACTTGCCTGTAAATATTCTCTGAAAAAAAATAATGTAAAAAAAACGCGACTAACCGAAGTTAGGAGAATCCTCAGTTTTTCTACCTACTGGTATATGATTTGTTAATAAATTTATGCGATATTAACAAGCTTTCCGGGGTGCCGTGACAACTGTTGTTTTGTTATAAGTAAATTACTGAAAATTTCCTTGTTGATTTCCAGTAGAAATAAGTAAACAGAATGGTAAAAATCTTGAACCCTTACGTCTTTATACCCTTGTTAAACTCACTAATATAATTCCATAACAGTCTTTGAATACTAAAAAAAAAGAATTTCTTAATTAATCTATAATCCTTACATTCAAATTGCAATAACACTTGTGCCAGTGTCTCAACCGCCCCCTGAACCTATGGATACTAATAGTAGCAGCACCCTATCGGATGTCACTCCAGTGGTGGCGCTGAAAGAACTTGTCGCACGGTTGCACCGGGAACAGAATAAAATTCAAGATTTGCTGAGCTCTCTAGGATTTGCTCTCAGAAGCTTTAATAATCTAAATCAGTTTTTAGAATTAATTCCCCTAATGGCAACCAGAGTTGCAGATGCGGACGGTAGCGCTTTGTTTCTCTACAAACCTAACGGTCAAGTCAGGTTAGAACAATTACACTGGCAAGATAGTCGCCAGCGGAAAAATATCCGCAAAGCACTTGAGACACTCAGCAGTCAAATCAAAATCTTGCCAAACACTCCCCCCATAGCAACTGCCACAGGCATTTTAGATGACTATATGCACCGCTATTTAGGACCGGGCATACAAATCTTTGGCACAGCTATTTTGGTAAAGCATACAGAAAAGGGGTGGCTGTATGTTTTAAGCCGCGATCCGGAGTTTGCATGGACAGAAACCAGACAAAAATTAGTCAGGTTAGTCGCAGATCAAACCTCAGTCGCAATTGAAAATGACGAACTTAACGTAGAACTAAAGAAAAAAGAACGCTTAGATCAAGAACTAGAAATTGGCGCAGAAATTCAACGGCGACTGTTACCACGTCAATGTCCGACAATTCCAGGTGTCGCTCTTGCCGCACGTTGTAAACCAGCTAATCGTGTTGGTGGCGACTACTACGACTTTATTCCTACTACCAATCACAAAGAGTTTCAATCAGGTGACGAAGGCTGTGAGGCTGAAAATCGTTGGGCTTTGGTTATTGGTGATGTTATGGGCAAAGGTGTTCCCGCAGCCTTAATCATGACAATGATGCGGGGAATGCTGCGCGGAGAGGTGTTACACGGGCACTCCCCAGAACGGATTCTACAAAATCTCAATCAAGTGATGTATGCGGATTTGGAAAATTCCTACCGCTTTATCACCATGTTTTACTCAGAGTACGATCCCCTAACTAGGATTTTGTCTTACAGTAATGCGGCACATAATCCTCCTATATGGTGGCACGCAGCAACAAAAACAGTGACGCGTTTGGATACGTTGGGAATGCTGATTGGTTTAGATGCCAACAGTCAATATGAATACGGTCAAGCACAGTTAGAACTAGGGGATATTATTCTTTACTATACAGATGGTTTGACCGATGCTGCGGCGGCAAGTGGTAATCGCTTCGAGGAAGAAAACCTAATTTTAGTATTTAACTTGGCTTGTAAGTATTTTCAGGGACCTCAGGAGATTCTCGATTACCTATTTGACCAAGTACAGCAATTTATTGGTCCGGATAAACAAAACACGGATGATATGACACTAGTCGTACTGAAAATTAATAACTAGTCGTTACTGACTCGGATTGGCTAAATGAATTACCTTAGAGAATATTACTCGATTAAATACGTTGTGTGAAATGAAAGTCTTAGGGTTAGTCCTGCCTACTCTGTTGCTGCTGACTACACCTGTTTTGGCAGTTGAGTATCAGGGGCGAAATATTGATGATAAAAAGCTGCCTGCCAAAGCTTACTATTATGCGACAGGAGGGGTTTACGATGTTCAAGTGCGCTTCAAAGGCAATCGAGCCACAATCTATTTTACCAATAACTCTCAAACAACGATACGATTGAACCATCGGGCGATCGCTGACCCTAGCAATATTGAAGGCTTTGGAAGACTGGGACAGATTTCCCTCAATAGATTTTTTAGTGTTGGATTAGAATATGACAATAATTTAGTTGGTAATCGTCCAATACCTGGAACACGTGCACTTGAGGGCTTTTGGAGAATTAGTATCGACTCAACCGAATTAAACAACTTTACTCACACAGAACATACACCTCATTTGTGAGAACCCAGAATTTGATCAGCTTTGTCAAGAGAGTAGAATACGTTTCTTATGTACAGAACAAACATATTGCCCAGAAGCAGTCGAGAACACATTTGTTAAATACGGTTGAGCGTTCTGTACATAAGAAATCAATCGATAAAACCTGCCCCTACTCCTGATTTCTGTACGGGCAGGTTTTACTCGATCACTCACACAGCGATAAAATCAATCGATAAAACCTGCCCCTACTAATAGCATCTGCTCTGGCAACTGTGGCAGCAGCAACATGTGTGGCATCGTTGATAGATTCAGTGGTAATCAACTAATGCAGATAGATAGGCATCCCGTAAAGCAATGATTTCTGCTGTTAGCAGAACATTTTCCATAGCTTCAGTAGGCAGTGATGTCAATAAAGGCGGGATTTGAGATGGTGATGCCACAGGCTTGCCCTGACGCTCGTACCCCGTCTCCTATCGGAGACGCTTCGCGAACGCGAACAGGGAAGAAGCTACGCATGAAAACGCTCGCAAGCTCGAAGATCGCAGTCGCCTACCTAGAGGTCGGGCTAACCCTCCTGAACGGTTACAATTATTACAACTTTTCAGTCTGCTTTCTTATAAAGAGTATCTTCATTGCTACTATATTAAAGTTTGTTTCAATTAAAGAACATTTGTACTGTTGAAGTTATATGCTAAAGTCCCATTAGTGAAAACGTTTCTGGCTATAAGAAGAAATAAAAATATTGTGAGTTCTCACTTCATAAAGGCTGTAAGTTTTGAGAAAATCAGAAACGATTTAAAGATCGAGCACTAGATAATCCATCTTTTAAAAGGGAGAACACATTTATGAAATTAGCTTACTGGATGTATGCAGGTCCTGCTCATATCGGTACTTTGCGGATTGCCAGTTCTTTTAAAAATGTTCACGCTATCATGCACGCGCCATTAGGTGATGACTATTTCAACGTCATGCGCTCAATGCTAGAAAGAGAGCGGAACTTCACCCCAGTGACAGCCAGCATCGTTGATCGCAACGTTTTAGCACGCGGTTCCCAAGAAAAAGTGGTGGACAATATCACCCGTAAAGATACGGAGGAAAGCCCAGATCTGATTGTATTGACACCTACCTGTACATCCAGCATTCTACAAGAAGACCTGGAAAACTTTGTGGAACGAGCGCAGATCGAGGCAAAGTCTGACGTGATGCTGGCGGACGTTAACCACTACCGCGTCAACGAACTACAAGCGGCAGATCGCACTCTACATCAAATTGTCCAATTCTACATTGAGAAAGCTCGTAAAAAGGGCGAACTCCCAGCAGACAAAACTGCAAAACCCTCAGTCAATATCATCGGAACTTCCACCCTTGGCTTCCACAACCAACACGACTGCGTTGAACTGAAGCGGTTGATGGCTGATTTAGGAATTGAGGTGAATACAGTTATCCCGGAAGGTGCTTCTGTTCACGAGTTGAAGAATATGCCCCGTGCTTGGTTTAACCTGTTGCCTTATCGGGAACTCGGTTTAATGGCAGCGCATTACCTAGAAGCAGAATTTGGGATACCATCTGTCGAGATCACGCCAATGGGTGTAGTCGAAAATGCTCGTTGTATCCGTAAAATTCAGCAATTAATTAACGCTCAAGGTGCGAATGTTGATTACGAAGACTACATCAAAGAACAAACTCTGTATGTGTCTCAGGCTGCTTGGTTTTCTCGTTCCATTGACTGTCAGAACCTGACTGGTAAGAAAGCTGTCGTGTTTGGCGATAATACCCATGCTGCAGCTATAACTAAAATTCTGGCACGGGAAATGGGTATTCACGTCGTTTGGGCTGGAACCTACTGCAAGTACGATGCCGACTGGTTCCGTGAGCAAGTTAGCGAATACTGCGATGAAGTCTTAATTACCGACGATCACGGTCAAATTGGGGATGCGATCGCTCGCGTCGAACCTTCTGCAATCTTCGGTACGCAAATGGAACGTCACGTTGGTAAGCGTTTGGATATCCCCTGTGGTGTCATTGCGGCACCCATTCACATCCAGAACTTCCCCATTGGTTACAAACCATTTATGGGTTATGAAGGCACTAATCAAATCGCAGATTTAGTCTACAATTCTTTCACATTAGGAATGGAAGACCATCTCTTAGAAATCTTTGGTGGACATGATACCAAAGAAGTAATTACTAAGGGTATTTCTGCTGATTCTGATCTTTCTTGGAATAAAGAAGCTCAAGTAGAATTAAACAAGATTCCTGGATTTGTGCGTGGTAAAGTCAAGCGAAATACCGAGAAATTTGCTCGGGAACGCCATATAAATGTCATCAGTGTAGAGGTCATGTACGCGGCTAAAGAATCTGTGGGCGCATAACAACAAAGTTAGGAGACTAGGGAGGAAGTAGGGAAAGGTTTAATCTACAAAACATATCAGTATACATGATAATTCTTCTTTCTAATTTCTATCCCTTGTCTCTTAGCATATCAACTTTCATAAAATATGGATAGATACTTATGAGTAGCGATTCACCGCCCAGTATTTCCAATCAAAACAGACTTTATACAAGATTTATTACAGCGTTAAAAATAATTCAATATATAGGTTATTTTTTAGCAGCAGCTTATACTACTTTAAGTTTTATCAGCCTTTCACAAATTCCATCAGGCGCAAATGGACTGGGTTTTCTAACTTTATTTACTTTAATATGGGCTTTAATTGCTTGTTTGACTGTATATATTAGTACGCAATCATTGATAGCAATTATCGATCTTTTAAGTCGTATAGAACGCAATACAAGAATTGAATCATAACCCACAAGCATTTTGTAGAGAGTAGAAAATTATCTAATTAATAAGCAAGAGAAGGTATCCTTTATAAAACAGAGAAAATATTTCTGCTTCAGATACATAGCGCGAATGAGCGAATACGCAAATTATTTTAACGCCTGTTGCGGCGCGAGATAGTAGCGAGGAGTGAACCCGCTTTTCATTGTTGGTGCAGGAGACAAAGCACCCTATCTCTCTCAATTCATAGCAAGCGTTCCGGAACTAAAACTAAAGTTGAATTCGTCTAATCGAATCAGTATTGGATAAAGAGCTTACAGGGCATTTTGTTTTGCCATGTTAAATGAATAATGGTACTTTTACCGAATGCATGCAAGAAGTCGCTGAAAGGATTACCAGCTTGTGTATAAATCAATTAGAATTATAAGTAAATGCAAACAGCCGAGAGATGGTTGGCTCAAAAAAATAATCAATCAGTGCTTTTGTTACTGCTTGGAGGACTAGTATTCCGAGCCTTCGTCGCTTTCTGGCTTTACCCTACCTTTGATGAAGCTTACTACTATCTTTACAGCCTACATCTGGACTGGAGCTATTTCGATCATCCAGTTCTTGTGGCGCTTACAACTGGTTTCGGTCCTTGGTTAACTGGAGTTGTCTCCCAATTTACAATCCGCCTGGGAACACTGATTTGCTATACAGGTAGTTTGCTGCTGTTGTATCTCACTTGCAGGCGGTTATTCTCTCCTAAAGCTGCTTACTTAACTCTCTTGATCGCCACTATCAGTCCAATTTTTGAAATTGGCTTTGGCATCCTGACTCTACCTGACAGTCCACTGATGTTTTTTTGGTCGGCCAGTTTATATTGTGCAGCCGTTGAATTTTTTCCTCACTGTGGGACTAAAAATGAATTTTACTCATCTCATTTATACCTTCCCAGCTACCGTTTAGCAATCCTTGGTATTCTGGTAGGATTAACCTGTCTCAGTAAATACCACGGTTTTATTTTAGGTATAGGGCTAATTGGTTTTTGTTTAACCAGTTCACCTCATCGAGCCGTCATACGTTCCCCTTGGGCATGGCTGGGATTCTGCTTATTTTTCCTCACGATCTCCCCCATTTTATACTGGAATATACAGCATGATTGGGTATCTTTTCGTTTTCAATCAAAGCGAGCAGTACCGAAAAGAGGCTATAATCTGCTGGATGTAGGAGCCGTCTCATTAGCTGAAGTTCTTTACCTATTTCCAACTATCGGATTTCCCTTGTGGTGGATAAGTTTGCGATCAGCGTTCTCGCACACAACACAACTTTTTTCTCACTTATCAGCTAAATCTCCAGAAAATTTCCAGGCGAAAGAGTTCTTTATTTTATGGGTATCCCTGCCCCTAATTTTAGGGTTTACTCTTATAGGAGGATATCAGCAAATTTTACCAGCTTGGTCGATGCCAGGATTTTGGGGAATCACTTTGCTGTTAGGACAACAGGCTATGATTTGGCAGCAGCAATCCCGACAATGGGTGCGCAGATGGCTTTTGGGTTCGGGAATTGCGATCGCTACTGTTTTACTCATTGCTCTGCTGCAAGTGACAGCAGGAATAGTGCAAAAGCCCAGCGAATACGCTGTTATGGGAGGGTTCTTGTCTCCCAAAAACGATCCCTCCACAGAACTCATTGATATTCAGCAACTGCGGCGTGGTTTTGCTGAATCTCCTGTTCTCAGTGCAGCTTTAAAAAACTCTAGCTTTATATTTACCAATAGATACTATATTGGCGGACCGATCGCCATGTCCCTGAATCCTCTAACCCATATACCAATTACCTGCTTTGATATTGGTAATGACCTACGTGGTTTTGCTTATTGGTCAAGACGCGATCAATGGCTAGGAAAAGACGCGTTGTACGTAACGACTGCGGCTTTTCACAACAGAGAGGACTTAATAGCTAGCTATAAAAATCACTTTAGCAGTTTAACCGAAATTGAAACAATACCAATTCGTCGAGGTGGAGCAGTTGTCAACGTCATTTATGTGTATCAAGCTAAAACACTCCTAAAGCCTTATTCCCGATCTTACGGTATTTGACCGAAACTGTTTAGAGGTAGCTACTAAAAAACAATTGTTGCGGACAATTAAGTATATGTATTTAATTGTTCTGAGGGATTACCTGATTTTGAATGACGGAAATTCAGGAAGATAGCGTAGCTTTAGAATAGGGAATTGAAGGGAAATAAAAATTTATAATTGTTGTCATAAGAGGTAATATCGGTTTCATTAAAAATCTGCAAATGTGTGAAATTACTCCAAGATGATTCCAAAGAGAGCGACCCTAGAAATTCCCGAATTAATGCAATTTTTAAGGTCATCATTTGTTGGAGTATGGTAACCAAGGATTTGTGTCTGTTCTGGAGGCTTGAACTGCTCCGGTTTCGCTAAACTTATGGTCTACGTCGAACTATACGGGAAAGGGCAGGGTGTAAGTCTATTGTAATCAATACACACAGCCGATATATTGGAAGTCGCTGAGTGAGAAGATCTGATAATTTTGCCGTTATCGTCTCTAGCAGTTGTGTCATCCGGCAAGTTGATAAAGATAAAACCAGCAGTCAAGTCATCAGACCAACTTTTAACAAGTGCGAACCCTCTGTCTCTAGTAATAATACGTACATTTATCAGCTACTAAGTAACAGTAGAACAATTAGGTAAAGTCATCAAAAAGTAAGCCGATAGGTAAAGTTATCATAAAGTAAGGCGCAAATAACTTTACCTTAAATTTGGATAGACAAATACTATGGTTAGTATTCCAAGCTCAAATACTCCAGCACTTGTTCAAACATTACAGTGGGTGTTTAATCCGTTAGGGTATATGAGGAAGAATTTTGAGCAGAGAGGCGATTTTTTCCGGGCTGAAGTTTCTCCTGTTAATCCAGAACCGATCGTATTCATTAACCATCCGGAAGCAATTCAATATCTTCTCACCCATGACAGCAGTGAGGAGCTAACATCTCCTGGCGAAGTCAACGTCCAAATAAAAGCACTTTTCGGTGAAAACTCCGTGCTACTCCTCAACGGTAAGCAACATCGGCAACGGCGACAGTTAATTGTGCCGCCTTTTCATGGAGAAAGGATGAGAGCCTACGGTGATTTAATCTGTACGATCGCCCGCGAGGTGATGGGAACCTGGGAAATTGGGAAACCTCTGTGCATTCGGGATACCATGCAGCAAATCACAATGAGAGTGATTTTACAGGCAGTTTTTGGACTTCATGAGGGCGATCGCTACAGACGACTAGAACGGTTGTTGGCAGAAAGACTCAACCTGATTACGACCCCTCTCACCTCCATCTTTATATTCTTCCCACAACTGATGCCCAATTTAGGATCTTGGAGCTTAGCAGGTCAGGTAAAGCGACTGATCCAAGAAACAGATGATCTGCTTTATGCCGAAATTCGCGAGCGAAGGGCCGTTCCCAACCCTAATGCGACAGATGTTCTCTCAATGTTGCTGAGTGCACGTGACGAGGATGGACAAGGGCTTACGGATGCACAGCTGCATGATGAACTTATAACCTTGCTCATAGCCGGACATGAAACGACCGCGACTGCTCTAGCCTGGGCATTTTATTGGATTCACCGCTTACCTGAAGTCCGGCAAAAGCTGATGGCAGAATTGTCAGCTCACCAATACAGTACTGACTGGACGGCGATCGCTAGACTTCCCTACCTCACAGCTGTCTGTAATGAAACGTTGCGGATTTATCCAGTAGCCATGGTAACGCTTCCGCGCCGGGTTGAAAAGCCGATACAAATCAAAGGCTATGACTTGGAACCAGGCATGTTGCTGATGGGTTGTATTTACCTCGTTCATCACCGAGAAGACTTGTATCCGGATTCTAATACTTTTCAACCCGAACGTTTCATTGAAAGGAATTATTCCCCCTACCAGTTTCTGCCATTTGGCGGTGGGGTTCGTCGCTGCGTGGGTGCAGCCTTAGCGATGTATGAGATGACATTAATTCTCAGTACTATCCTCAACGAGTGCGACTTGAAATTGTTAGAAACCCAGGAGGTTAAACCTGTCCGTCGAGGTGGAACCCTCGCGCCAGGAGGTGGAGTAAGTATGTGTAAAGTAGGCGATCGCCCACCTCGCTTTTCAGATCACACTACTCCTCAAGCAACCTCTGCTGCCTACCCTGTGGTTTAGCTTGACGATACTCCTTTTTGTAAGTTTCAAAATTCCACTTCTGGAAAAACTCCTCAGCCGCTTGAACGCCCGACTTATAAAGCTCATCCCTTTTCCTCGCTGAAATATCGAACTGGGTTGTCTGCACTCCTACAGTAGGAATGGGGATTGAGCGTGCAAAGTTCTTATCTTCAATATATCGGGCGTCGTGAGCCTCCATCATTGTATAAAACATTGCTGTGAACAAAGATAATGGACTCTGAATGTCGTGTGGCTTGTCCATATCGGGGTCTACAAGTTTGTAGCCAAGGGTCGGCCAAGCGGGGTTAGGCGTACCGTCGTCGAAGAGCCAGACCGGAAAATTACTTAGTATAGCACCATCTACTATGTAGCTTGAGACACCGAGAGAACTTGTAAGAGTCACTGGCTTAAAGAAAAATGGGATACTCATGCTCATCCGTACTGCTTTCACCACACTAAGCTCATCGGGGTTGATACCGTAATCAACAATATCGCGTGGCAGTACTAGCATCTTGCCTCGTGAAATATCACTAGCGATCACCTGTAATTTATAGCGGTACCTAGGATCGTCTTTGTACTCCTCCATGACGAGATCGCCGAAGGTAGAAATATTCTTCTCTTGCAGTCGCTCGTGTAACCAGCTCTCAAAAAAGTCTCCCTTATAAAGACTTTTTTCCGTAATCAAACTTAATACAGAACCAATGAGGGGAATTTCTTGCTGTAATGTTGGATCTCTGAACCTGAGATAATCTACTTCATTTTGAATTTTCTTTAATTCCGTACCTTTGTATCCAGCCGCAATCAAAGCTGCAACTATCGCACCTGCTGAAGTGCCAGCAACATTCTCAAAGACATAACCTTTCTCTTCTGTTACAGCGACTGCCCCAAACAAACCTAACCCTTTGACACCCCCACCTTCAAAGACAGCGTCTACCTTCTGTGTATTGCTTACCATTGTTTTTCCTACTCCATTTTTCAAGAAGAATTTGGCATTGAGGAGTAGAGACTGGCTGTCTCCCATCTCCTCATTCCTTATAAGCAATACGGAGACTTTGCACAAGAATGATGAGGGATGCGATCGCCATCAATCCACCCCAGAACCAGTATGGCAAAAATAACTGCTGCTGTATTTGCGCCGAGTCTGAGTGCAAACCGATACCAGCAGAGGAGCTAAATAAATAATCGAGTTGATTGTAGGTACTCACACAAGCTTGCACGCCCAGAAATTGAATGGCAAATCCCTGTACCCATCTGGGAGATTTGAATGACACTCCTAGAATAATCAAACCCAATAGGGAAATTGCCACAATTCCAAAGAGCGATCGCACCCAAATGAGTGTGGAAAGAATGAGAACACTTCCCAATATTTTTAAACATAGGGAAGCTACGCGAAAACTCTGAGAGGCTAAGATTAAAATAGCACCAGCAATTGGCGGTCCCATTGGTCCTGCTGCTGCCACTAGAGCTTGTCCAAAATGTCCTAGAAACAACTCACCGCCGTAAAAAGCGACACCAGAACCGTTAGGAGAAATTTGTAACTGCTTAAACTGTCCTCCTAAGAGAAGTGCAGCTAAACCATGACCCATTTCGTGAAACCAAGTTGCCAAGATCGTAAACGGGTAGAGGATGTAATCACCTCCTGGAAATTGCCACAGCAAAATCGTTGCGATCGCTGCTGCCATGAGCCAGGTAAGCCCCATACGTTCAACGACAGGAGGGGCTTCTTTTGCAAGCAAAGGTTCAAGATTTTTACCTAGTTTGCTCATGGCTAACTTTCCTAATTGCACTTCAAATCTATGCTAACCGTTTACTATGATTTGTCCAAAGTCCAAAGTGATTAGTCATTTAAGTTTTGCAAATGACTAATGACTATAGCGGTTCTCGTTTTAATCACACACAAAATTCCTCTCCCAAACTTGGGAGAGGGGTATGGGGTGAGGGCGAGAGTGTATGGGATATGACTGAGAACGGCGGCTATAATGACGACCTTCACAGGTTAACTGACTAACCGCTCAAAATTAAGAAAGTTGAAATACGAATGTGACCAAGTCTCCCTTACCCAGACTTATGCGATCGCCTGGTCGCAGGCGGTGTCTGTTTCCAGGTAAAAGCGGCAAATTGTTAATGTATGTGCCATTAGAACTGCCAACATCTTCTATATAGTAAGCATCTCCCTCAATACGAATATCGGAATGAATTCGAGAGACAATTTCCGAATCGGGAAATCCTGAAACATCCACATCTGGTGGAATGCGGTCATTTGGCTTGCCGATATGAATAACAGAAAGATTTTGTGGCAATTCAATCAACCTATCTGTTTGGACATGGACAAGCCCTCCAGTTACGTGCTGCAATTGAGTTCGAGCAACGGTGGGAGCTGATGCTGCTGGAGGGAGTGGTGCTTCTGGCTCTTCTATTAAAGTTTGAGCCGCAACGGTTGGTGGTGAAGAATTCTGGCTCTGCTCTTCAACTGGTTGTGCGGGAACAAGAACTGCTGTCGGTAACGGGGAAGGCTCAGGCGTTGGATCGGGTGTTGGATCGGGTGTTGGATCGGGTGTTAGATCGGGCGTTGGATCGGGCGTTGGGATGTCAGTAGATCCACTTGTGACTGTTTGTGGTGCTTCTACTAGTGTGTCAGGGGTTACTAGAGGTGGGACTTCTAGGGTGTCAGGTGCAACTGTTGCGCCTAAATTAGTAGAAGCCATTGTATTACGCAGGTTATAACCACACTGACCGCAGAAAGCTGCATCTGCCTGCACGGTTGCCCCACAGCTGGGACAGTTAGTTGTAGCTGGTAATGGGGTGTAGCAAGCTTCACACTGGACAGCGCCGTCTGGGTTGGGGTGATTGCAGTTAGGGCAGACGATCATGAAGTTAAGCCTTTATCGTGAAATATAGCTCTATTTGCAGAGGAGCAACTCTAGCTTTTAATTTTAACTAATGACTCTTTGTCAGGCAGCTAAAGTTTGATGTCACTACCTGCTGCGGCATCCAGCAACCACCAAAGTTCTCCTTGGGGATGAATCAAGCGGGATGGGTAAGTGAATTCATCTGCTACCTCTGCGAATACTTGAGCTAACGCTGGTTTTTTGTTTGAACCAGCAACTATAAACATAACGCAGCGAGAAGCATTAATGAATGGGTATGTGAATGTGATTCGTTGGTTACTATCTTTGTTCCCTACAGTTATCAGGCGATCGCGTACTTTTAGTGCCTCTGTCTGCGGAAACAACGATGCTGTATGTGCGTCATCGCCCATTCCCAATAAAATCACATCCAATGCCGGAAACTCCCCTGCTCTTGAGTGAAAGAACGCGTGCAGATGCTGTTCATATTGATCTGCTGCTACACTCGGCTCAGGATCTGAAGTTGGTACCGCGTGGATGTTGGCTGCTGGCATATCAACGTGATCTAGCCAAGCATGATGTGTCATCAATTGATTGCTATCTGCATGATCGGCAGAGACGTAGCGTTCATCTCCCCAAAACACATGAATTTTATCCCAAGGTAGTTTTTGCTTGGCAATTGCCTCGTATAAAGGCTTAGGTGTGCTGCCGCCAGATAAGGCAATGGTAAATTGCCCCCGCTCTTTGATGGCTGGTTCAATTTTGGAGAGGATCAATTCTAACGAACGTGCAATCAGTGCCTCTTTATTGGGGAGGACTTCAACCTTTTTGTTCATTGCTTTACGATCACTTTTGTGACTTCCAGCAATACAATAGCGAAATTCTTACCCCTTGAAACTTTTTATATCATTAATTATTTGTTTATTAATGCCTTACATACACAATTTTTAAAAAATGTTAAATTTTCACACGATTATTAATCATTTAATTGAGCCAATAACGTGTTATCGCGGAGCATAGTTTCTCTTGCTCTACTCAAGAGTGGCCTTCTTAAACCTCATAAAGTTGGTTCCAGTTAGAGATTGCTTCCTGCTGGGCGATTAACAACTGTTGGATTCCTTTTTCCGCACAATCTAGTAGTTCTTGCAACTGAGTCCGGCTAAAGCTTCCTTCTTCAGCTGTTCCCTGAACTTCAATAATTCCAAGCTGTTGGTTCATCACAACGTTGAAATCTACTGCCGCAGCAACGTCTTCGACATAGTTCAAATCCAAAAATGGCTCTCCCTCCAATAACCCAACGGAAACTGCTGCAACCTGTCCGATGAGGGGCGATCGCTCTATGACACCTTGTGACAATAGTTTAGAAATCGCGTGAGCTAATGCGACAAAACCACCTGTAATAGCTGTTGTTCTGGTTCCGGCATCTGCTTGCAACACATCTGCATCTACAGTCAGTGTTAACTCTCCCAGCCTTTCTAAATTCAGTGCTGCTCGCAAGCTTCGTCCGATTAAACGTTGAATTTCTTGAGTCCTTCCTGACAATTTCAAAAATTCCCTTTCTTGCCTTTGCTGAGTAGCGCCTGGTAGCATTCTGTACTCTGCTGTCAGCCACCCTTTGCCAGTCCCTTCTAAGAACCTGGGTACTTTGCGAGTCACGCTGACAGTACAAAGGACTTGAGTATCACCAAATTTTGCCAGAACAGAACCGGGAGCAAAGAGAGTGAACCCTTGTTGAAAGCTAATAGGACGAAGCTGGCAAGGTTGCCGACCGTTTGAACGTTGCCAAACCATATGTAATAATGCAAGCAGTGGACGAAAAATTTATATGAAGGTAGTTGGAGATGGGGAAAACCCTTTTAGTAGCCATAAGTTCTAAGTAAAACTCCTGACTACACCCCATCTAATACCTACTTTTCATTGGTAAACTTTGATGTAAATTTTATCACAAATTGTTGAAGAATATTCATTTTCCCGAACTGAATTATCGCGGATTGCTCAGCACAATTCGTAATTCTTAGGACTCCAGTCACGATAATTGACCGTCCCACCGTTGTGGAGAGTACACTTTTTAATGAGTAATTGTAATTGTGCAAGAACTCTTGACCACTTAGTTTATCCTAGTTAATTAGACACTTCTATGGTTGCCCAGCTAGAAACTAATAGCGGAAATTTGACTTTGAGCCTCTCATACTCAGTAGAAGGTTTAGTACAGGTTTTCACCAGTTCGCATCGTAACTTTTTCACCAGTGTCATGGCTCAAGCACTGAGAACAGCCGGACAAGGAACACCAGTGTTAGTCGTGCAGTTTCTCAAAGGCGGTATTCGTCAAGGACATAAATATCCCATCAAATTAGGACAAAAATTAGATTGGATTCGCTGCGATTTGCCTCGTTGTATTGATACACCGAATTTAGAAGAGAATGAAACCCATGCCATCCAAAACTTATGGCAATATACACAGTCCATTGTTATTGAAGGTAAGTATTCTCTAGTCGTGTTAGATGAGTTAAGCTTGGCAATGAACTTTGGCTTGATTCCCGAAACGGAAGTCTTAGCTTTTCTCTTGAAACGTCCTGCTCATATCGATATCATTTTTACAGGTACAGAAATGCCCAAATCTATTCTGGATTTAGCAGATCAAATTACAGAGATTCGTCGTAGTCATCAACCTTGAGCTACTTACAGCAGAATACATTCGTCAGGAGTCAGGAGTCAGAAGTAAAAAGGGCTTAGAGTCTGGCTTTTAGCTCGAGAGTGTTGTACTTCGTTTACTTGCAATGTGCTGTATAATTTAAGCTCAACCGTAAGAGTAGTTTTTGATGCGCTGATTTTAATTTAAATTTGTATCGGTTTTGACTCGTGCTTGTTGTTATTTTAACTTTTGTGTCAGTACTTGACTAGCTGCCTAAAGTTGCCGATGTCAACACGGATGTCGGATTAAGCAGGAATTGGGCAGCTTTTTGTGTCGTTGCTTCAGATAGCTGAATTTGTTTAAGAGTTACTAAACCTTCGCTGACAAAAGAATCTCTTACTAAAGCTTTCTCTCCACCATTGAAGAGAGTTTCATAAAAAACTTCCTTAATTCCAGCAGAAATAATTAACTTCAAGCAAGACAGACAAGGTTCTAGAGTCACATAGATACTTGCCCCCTCTGTGCAAATACCGTGCTTTGCTGCTTGGGCGATCGCATTTGCTTCTGCATGGACAGCCCTTGATGGTAATGTTTTACTCGCATCGCAACTACTTAACCCAGGATAGCAGTATCCCTGAGCCGTACAATGAGCCGAACCAGAGGGTGAGCCATTGTAACCCGTTGCTACTACCTGCTTATTTTTCACAATCACAGCGCCTACTGGAAAAGCAAGGCAAGTTGAACGAGTTGCTGCCAATTTAGCCAACATCAGAAAGTATTCATCCCATGTTGGTCTGAGGTAAGAGTCGTCTCTTCGCAAAATATCATGCATAATTTATTCAATATAAACTGTTAACTCTTAACAGTCTACTGGGGAGTGCCGATGCCAAACCGCTTGGTCAAGGCATTTGAATGGTAAAATAAAAAGTTTGAAATTTGAGTAGATGTACATGACTTCTGATAGTCGAGTGATTGTTAAGGTTAAGCGATTAACACCAGAGGCACAACTCCCTAGATACGAACATCCTGGTGACTCAGGTGCTGATGTTGTCGCTGTCACTGACTACACACTGCAACCGATGCAATGGTTTGCCGTTCCCACGGGTTTATCAGCAGAGGTGCCAATGGGTTTTGAACTACAGATTCGCCCTCGAAGTGGCTTGGCACTCAAGCATGGTGTAACGATATTGAATACACCTGGAACAGTTGATGCTGGTTACAGGGGGGAAATCAAAGTTATCTTGCTTAACTTAGGATCTGTTGCCTTCCAGATTAATAAAGGGCAGAAGATTGCCCAACTTGTTGTAGCCCCTGTTGCTTGGGGAAAATTTGAGGAAGTTGACGAATTATCCTCTTCTCAACGTGGAAACGGTGGTTTTGGTTCAACAGGCATTACTTACGTTGAGGCAGGCAACGAACAATCCTAGCATTAGATATTGGGTTATGGCTAAAGCGGTTATACTCCTTTCCCGGTGTAAGATTACTTATTTTCTAGATCTCTTTTCTTGGCTCAGGAGCGGTTTTTTATATCTGTATTCTTCTGGCGGTTCAGGAGTATGCAAGATAATTTTCTATGTCCGCTTCACCAATTAGCACGCAACATATACTGAACAAAATTAAGGTGATCAATATGGAGGAATTTGTAGAATCGCTGACTGAAGAGGAAGGCAGTTTGCTACAGCCTTTTATGACGAATTTAGATCGATCTGTCTTTTGTTTGCGAAATCTACCAGAAGTTGTCAAAGGTGCATTGTTCTCACGATATAGTCGTAGCGATCGCAGCTTGCGTCGTATCCTGCTTGATGAGTTTATCAAAGCGCAAAGTCTGCCGGAGGGAAGCTTCCCTCCGGCGAGCTTTGCACCAGAAGCTCATTTTACTCATATCATTGGTGGAGGATATGACAATAGCACTGACCAATTGGTGGCAATTCAACAAGCAGAAGCGTTTTATGATCGTGTTTTAATTGGTTATGGTGATGACTCAGTTGCAGAACTTGGAGGTGCCCATATTGCCTGTGAAGGAATCAGCAATATTGCCTCAATTGCCCTTGAGGACAGCCGTGTGGGAATTTCTCCCTTAGAAAAATCTACCAGATATGTCCCGTTTAATCAAAAAATCAAGGGACGCTACCGCTACTATCGCGAGCCATCTATTATAGCATCCGAATATGCAGAGCGTTATGAGTCCACCCTAGATCGTTTATTCGACACGTACACTGCATTAATCGATCCCCTATTAACGTGGGTACAGACTTGTACACCGCGAGATCCTGATACCTCAGAACGAGCGTACAAAAATGCCACAAAAGCTAAAACTTTAGATTTGTTGCGCGGGTTGCTGCCAATGGCAACTTTAACTAACGTTGGTTTATTTGGCAACGGCCGCGCATTTGAATATTTGCTAGTTAAGTTTGCTGCCTCACCTCATGAAGAAGTGCGTGTGCTGGGATCGGCTATGCAACAAGAGCTAGATCAAATTATCCCTTCATTTGTTAAACGTGCAAAAACTGAACGGGGTGCCCAATATGCGCGATACCTTCAAACAAATCGCGAACGTACAGAACAACTTGCACAAAAGTTTTTCGGGCAAAGTCTGCCGGGCGCAAAGTCTGCCTGTGAGAGTACTCTCACAGGCGAGCTTTGCGGAAGATTCCGTCCGGCGAGCTTTGCGAAAACACAAAGCAGTACCCCATTAATTCAATTAGTTGAGTACGATCAGGATGCTGAAGTAAAGGTTGTTGCCGCGATCCTTTATCCCCACACCGATCCTCCTTTGGCTGAAATTAAAGATTATGTTACTAATTTATCAGCAACAGAACGGGTTGAGATAATCAACACTTATGTAGGTCAACGAGAGTCTAGGTTCCATCGCCCTGGTCGTGCTTTTGAAGAAGTATATTATACATTCGATATCCTAGCAGATATTGGTGCTTATCGTGACTTGCACCGACACCGGATCTTGACACAAGAACACCAACACTACTCTGTTCGTCACGGGTATGTCGTTCCAGTAGAACTAGAATTGGCAAACCTGCAAGCGCAAATGCGCGAAGCATTGGAGTATGCTGCACAAACAACTGAGTTGATTAGTTCACACTTACCAGATGCAGCACAATATGTTGTCCCTTTCGCTTATCGAGTCCGCTGGCGAATTAAGTTGAATCTTCGTGAAGTTTATCATTTTGTGGAATTACGAAGTTCACGACAAGGACATCCTTCCTACCGCGCAATTGCACAAGAAATGTATCAACTTATTTGGGCAGTTCATCCAACATTAGTAGCCAATATGCATTATGTTGACCTTAATGATTATGCACTCCAGCGATTAGCCGCAGAGCAACGACTTGATATAAAGTTGAAGACACAAGAGGGAGAGACAGGGAGTAAGAACCATGACTCCTGACTCTTACCCAGGAATCATTGACTGTATTCTCGTGTTTCACAATATTGTTCGCTACATGACAAGTGATACAAATTAAACTTGCCCCTATTATCAACTACTAACCATGAATCAATCACATCTTTTATGAGCAATTTGCCCAAAATTGATCGTCAAAGAGAGCATCAAGCAAACGAACGGACTTTCTTAGCTTGGCTACGCACTTCCATAGCATTAGTTGGCTTTGGTTTTGCTATTGCTCGATTCGGTTTATTTCTGCGTCAGCTTAATTTTGCTCTAACTCGACAGCAACCAACACCAAAACCCTTTTTTGACTCGGAAAGTTTAGGTATTTGTTTGGTACTTTTTGGTATTCTTACTATAGCTTTAGCAGCTTGGAGATATAACCAAGTTTTCTGGCAAATTGAACGAGGAGACTATCGACCTTCTCGCCTGGGTGTTTGGGTGATAACTGGAGTCGTAATTATTTTTGGATTTCTCAGTATTCCTTTACTTCTTTTGCGAAGTACAGTGCCGACTCCATCTCGCGTTTTCAACCCCAGTCCCCGAAACAGTGATGAGTAATGAGGGATGAGTAAAATAGTCTATCAACAGAGAGAACGTAGATTTGGGATAAAATAATGAGTTACAGTAATGAGTTCTAATTATTACTATTTATACTCATAACTCGTGAGACTTTTGTTGGGAATAAGTAGAGACTCCAAGTGATTGAAGTCAACCATGTATAATGAGACAAAATAGTTAAAAAAGTGTTAAAAATATGGCATTAACTGCTTCAACAATGTTGCCGTTGGGCACTCAAGCATTGGACTTTAATCTACCAGAAGTCGTATCTAAGAAGAATATTTCACTGTCTAGCTTTGCTGATAAAAAAGTTCTAGTTGTGATGTTTATCTGTAGACATTGCCCTTTTGTCAAACATATACAAGCAGAATTGGCGCAATTAGGAGAAGATTATGCAAACAGTGATGTCGGCATTGTGGGTATCAGCGCTAATGATGCTAAAAATTATCCAGATGATGCGCCAGATTCGTTGAGGGACATGGCAATAGAACTAAGTTTTAAGTTTCCCTTGTGTTACGATGAAACTCAAGAAATAACGAAAGCTTACACGGCGGCTTGTACCCCGGATTTCTTTTTGTTTGATGCTGATCGCCGACTCGTTTATCGTGGACAATTGGACGAAAGCCGCCCTAGTAATGGCAAACCTGTTACAGGTACTGATTTACGTGCTGCTATTGAAGCTGCACGGACTGATGAGCAAGTTAAAGGTGAGCAAAAGCCAAGTATTGGCTGTAATATTAAGTGGAAACCGGGTAATGAACCCAGTTATTTTGGTTAGGAGTTAGGTGTTAAAACTAACAATTAACAACACCTTAATGCTGAATTTCTAAATTGAGGATATAACATCCTAGTTGAACTTTGCCAGCCCACAATTCGTATTCTACTCGTAAATGCTCGGGTAAAGGGTGTCCGTTAAGCTTTAAAGCTCTGGTATAATTTCGGACGCGAATTGGTTCGTGAGGTTGTAATGATTCATTTGGCAACCAATAACGACTAATCGCGTAAACGCCCTTTTCCCAGAAGTGACGATAACTTAATTGAGAGTTCCCTTGCATAGTCATAGTTACCCGGTAAGGGGAAATTTCCAGCCACAATAACCTAGGGCTACCAGCTTGAGTTTTGCTTTGCTCCAGTTGCCTAGCGGTAGATGGTGGCTTATCGGAGATAAATTTATTCTCTGAATTGAGATTCGTCTCCTGGCAATTTTTAATCGGTGGTGCAGTCAACAGCAAATGAAAGCGATCTCTATCTTTTTGATACAATGTTGCAGCAGTTTCCAGAACAGATAAAATTGGCAGATCTGTAGAAATCAGGGACAGGGATACGGATTTACGGTGATGAGTTAGCATGGGAGCGAAGCTTTTGAAGGAATGAAATAAATATCAGTAAAGCTAGCAGGTCAAGGAAAGCGGTAGGATACTAGCGCAGTTACACGCCAGTTTATCCTAATGTCGTCTTCTGTTATAACCATAGAAACTAAAGAAAACGTTTCTCAGAACTTAATTATTCAAACACCCCAGGCTGGATTCTCTTTAAATGGCCGCATTCGGGTTCCTGGGGATAAATCTATCTCTCATAGGGCTTTAATGTTAGGTGCTATTGCTCATGGAGTTACCCAAATCCAAGGGCTACTCTTGGGAGAAGATCCCCGCAGCACGGCGAGCTGTTTCCAAGCTATGGGAGCAGAAATTTCCGAACTAAACACCGAATTGGTGCAGGTTAAAGGTATTGGCTTGGGAAATTTATTAGAACCACCTGATGTTTTAAATGCTGGCAACTCCGGTACTACCCTGCGATTAATGTTAGGCTTCTTAGCATCTCACGCGGGCCGCTTCTTTACTGTAACAGGTGATAGTTCCTTGCGATCGCGTCCCATGTCCCGTGTCGTCAAACCTTTGCAACAAATGGGGGCACAAATTTGGGGACGAAAAGAGGCAACTCTCGCTCCATTGGCAATTCAAGGACAGTCCCTTAAACCAATACACTACAATTCCCCCATTGCTTCGGCCCAAGTTAAATCTTGCATTCTACTTGCGGGTTTGTCGATAGAGGGCAAAACAACGGTGACAGAACCAGAACTTTCCCGCGATCACAGCGAACGGATGCTACGAGCTTTTGGTGCAGAAGTCGTTGTCAACCCTGAGACTAATAGTGTAACCCTTATTGGTCCCGCTCAACTTACCGGGCAAACTGTTGTTGTTCCGGGAGATATCAGTTCAGCTGCTTTTTGGTTGGTAGCTGGGGCGATCGTTCCTGATTCTGAATTGGTGGTGGAAAATGTGGGTGTCAACCCTACCCGTACTGGTATTTTAGAAGCTTTAGCGATGATGGGAGCAGATATTCAGCTAGAAAACCAACGTGAAGTCGCTGGAGAACCAGTTGCCGATATCCGAGTGCGTTCTAGTCGTTTACAAAGTTGCACTATTTCTGGGGACATTATACCCCGTTTAATTGATGAAATTCCTGTTTTGGCTGTGGCAGCCGTTTTCGCTCTTGGAACGACAACGATTCGGGATGCGGCTGAACTACGGGTGAAGGAAAGCGATCGCATTACTGTGACGGCACAGCAACTCAACAAAATGGGTGCCAAAGTGACCGAATTGCCTGATGGCATGGAAATTACTGGTGGAACTCCCCTCACAGGGACGGATGTCGATAGTCATACAGATCATCGCATCGCTATGAGCTTGGCAATTGCTGCTCTCAACGCTCATGGGACAACGACTATCCATCGTGCAGAAGCCGCCAGTGTCTCTTACCCAACTTTCACCACTACACTGCAACAAGTCTGCTTTATGAATGAGTAATCTTCAGATTCCCAACTTCTATTAGAAGTCGGGAATCTTACTTATAGTTAACTGCTAATTGCGATTACAATAAGATGACGATATCAGTCAGAAAAAAGCTTAATGATTCGCCTCACTCAGTATTCTCATGGTGGCGGTTGTGGTTGCAAAATTGCTCCAGCTAAATTGCAGGAAATTTTATCTGAGGTTCCTTTAAACCAAGTTTGGAAACAACTACTTGTAGGCACTCAAACTAGTGACGATGCTGCCGTTTATCAAATCAACGATCATCAAGCTTTAGTATTGACAACAGATTTCTTCATGCCCATTGTGGATGAACCTGTGGATTTTGGACGAATTGCGGCTACCAACGCTTTGTCTGATGTCTATGCTATGGGTGGAACCCCGATTTTAGCCTTAGCAGTATTGGGTATGCCGATTAATACTCTGCCAATGGAAGCTATTCAAGGTATTATGCTGGGTGGAGCAACAGTTTGTCAGGAGGCGGGAATTCCTCTTGCCGGTGGACATTCTATCGATTCCCCAGAACCTATTTTTGGCTTGGTTGCTGCTGGATTAGTACATCCAATGCAGGTGCAAAGAAATGCCACAGCCAAACCAGGAGACAAACTGATTTTGACAAAGCCTTTGGGTATTGGAGTGATGACGACGGCTCTCAAAAAAGGGCAATTGACACCAGATGCTTACGAATCAGTTCTGAAGGTGATGACGCAGCTCAATCGAGTGGGAGCAACTTTAGCAACTAACCCAGACGTTCATGCCATGACTGATATTACCGGATTTGGACTTCTGGGACATTTACTAGAAGTCTGTCGAGGAAGTGCTGTGAGGGCAGAAATTTCGCTGTCTTTGATTCCGATTCTATCATTCGCTTTAAATTTGGCATCACAAGGCATTTTTCCGGGCGCAGCACGACGTAACTGGGATGGTTATCAATCTCAAATTCATCTCACAGAGCTGAGCAATTTAACCGAGTGGGAAACATTACTGCTAGCAGATCCACAAACCAGTGGCGGCTTGCTGCTGGCTGTAGCACCAAACAGCGTCTCAACTATTTTAGAGCAACTTTTAGCAGAGGGATATGGTTATTCTCGTGTCATTGGTGAGTGTACTGAAGGGGAAGTTGGGATTGAGGTGAAGAGGTAGTACCGCTTTAGAGAATTAAAAATTAAAAAAGCTCAATATCTTGTGTGGTGAGCAATGCACAAGAATACAGGTTTACAGTTGGTACAGTTGTGCATTGCCCACCACGGACAAATTTCGTGAACTACCCCGCCTCAAGGAGACGGGGCTTCTGGACTCGCGGGGGAGTGCCTCAGATTAGACTTACGTCCAATATTAGGTCTTACCTCCCCTCCTCCAGTAGTAACTATCTTTCCCTCCGCCAATTGACTGACTAGCAGCCAATTTTATGATCCGAATGCCCTCCGCTCTAACATTTATCGCTGCATTTCCATCTCTGTCATGATGAGTGCCGCAGTGTGGACAAGTCCACTCACGTAAAGTCTGCCTGTGAGAGTACTCTCACAGGCGAGCTTTACGAACATCTAACGGCATCTCATTCATCTGATAGAAACAATTAGAGCAGAGTTTTGACGAGGGAAACCACCTATTGATCTCAACAAACATCCCGCCTTTGCGTTCTAGTTTGTAAAATAAGAAGTTAGTGAACATCCCCCATCCTGCATCGGATATTGATTTTGCTAAGTTATGATTACGATAGCGTCGTGTTAGCGAGTCTCCGAGCGTCACCATACCTTTGGTATTTAGGTTTTCTACTACGACAACTTGATTATCGTTGACGAGCTTTGTACTCAGCTTATGTAGAAAATCCTGCCGTGAATTGCTCACGTGAAGTCTGCGGGACAGAATCTTCTGTCCCGCGAGCTTCACACGTTCGTGAACTTTAGCCACCAATTTTTTATTTTTGAATCTAGACTTACTCCCGTCTTTTTTCCGGGCTAGTTTTTGTTGTTTGCGCTTCAAGTTGCGCTCGTGTTTGCTGATATGCTTAGGGTTATCAAATTTAGATACCTTGCTACCATCACTGACAACAGCAAAATGTTTTAGCCCTAAGTCAATCCCAATAACGTTGCCGCGAAATCTGCCGGAGAGAATATTCTCTCCGGCGAGTTTCGCTTCTGCTGAAAGTTCTGGGCTATCCCCTTCAACTTCAGACATAATAGATGCAAAGTACTTGCCACTATGACATTTGCTCACAGTTACAGTCTTAATTTTTCCCTCAATAATCCGGTGAATACTAGCCTTGACTTCACCAACATTGCCCGGAAGCTTGACAATACCATCCAAAACTTTGACATTCTGAGGGTATTGCATTGACTGTTTATCCTTCTTTGATTTGAATCTTGGAAACTTTGCCCTTCCCTCAAAGAAGTTTTTGTAAGCCGTGGTCAAGTTGAGTGTTGTAGCCTGTAATATTTGACTGTAACAATCTCCTAACCATTTTGTCTCTTCTGCTTTTTTAAGTACTGGTAGAAGTGCGTTAAGTGCCGATTGTCCTAATCCTTTACCAGTTTCTTTATATGTCTCAATTGAATAATTTAGAGCATAATTCCACCACCATCTAGAACACCCAAAAGCGTGCGCTAATTGAATTTGTTGTTCTTCTGTAGGATACAAACGGATTTTTACGTAAAGTCTGCCGGGGGAAGCTTCCCTTAGGCAGTAGCTTTACAACCTTACGTAACACTTAACATCACCTTCTGCTCTACTTTTCTTTTCTTACTGTATTATATTATTTGCAGTAAACTAATTCCGGACAAGATTGGAAAAATCTCAAATGTTTTCTGCCCGTCGGCGGCAAAGTCTGCCGGGGGAAGCTTCCCTTAGGCAGTAGCTTTGCGCTGTGCCTCATATCGGTTGAAAACTCCAAACGATTTTTCCCGCCGAAATTCCCCTCCTTACTTTGTTGAAGAAGGGGAATTTCGGCGATTTTGTTAAATCGAATAGGAACACTATTCGTTAATTTTGCAACTTAATTAAAATTATCGAGATTTTAGTATTTTTTTTACTTGGCGATATACATTTTGTATAGTATGCTTCTGAAAAGCTAGCAAAGCTAAGTTATGTGTACAGTTTTGGCAAGCTAATGCACTTCTAAACTGCGCTGCGTTATAACGCATATTAGTTTAGTACTTAGCAAATTTTTACATTTGTTTTGTTGCCAAAAACTTTCTCGGTACAAACAAAAAAATGTTCGTATAATTACCAAATCTTACATTGGAGGAGATTCAGTTATGGGTTGGTTACAAAGACTTTTCGGGATGGAAAAACCTCAAGATGCTCAAGTTAACCCTGAGCCATCTTCTGCACCAGAGGAAACTTCAACAGGCGAAACTGGGGAAAGTGTTGCTCCCGAACGAGTAGGACTGAATGGAGAATACGATCAAAGTGGTTTGGCAAAACGAGTTGCCCTTGCTTTTGATCAGAGTTCTGAGTTTGATGATATTGACACACTATATGTTGCACAAACAGGCGGTACAGTTGTTTTAAAAGGGGAAGTTCCCAGTCAAGATATATTAGATAAAATGGTCGAAGTTGCCAGAGATGTTAGCGGTGCTACTGATGTCAACACAGATCAGGTTAGAGTTGGCTAATGAGTGAGTTTTAAGAATACCTAGAATGAACAATCAACTTAAATTTCCTCGATTCACTATTGGACTTGCATTGTTAGCTGCGTTAATGCTTTCAAGCTGCGGTCAAAAGTCGGAAACACCTACTGCTGATAGTAGTCCAGCAGCAACTCCTGCTTCTTCAGGCGCACCTGCTGCTGATACCTCGGGTTCTGTAGGAACAGCAGACACTGCAGGGGTAAAGCCTAATGGTACAACTTGTCCAAGCGGTTCCCTTGTTAAGGGTGAGACAACGAAGAAACGAGGTAAAATCTATATAGTTACCAAGTCGCCTGATTACGCCAAAGCTCCCGTAGAGCTTTGCTTCAAAGATACAGCTTCGGCAGAAAAAGCAGGTTACAAAGCTCCCAAGTAAACGATTAAGTTTCTACCTTTTTCATCAAAGGTGGATTTTCCTAGCTTTTTAATCTTTATACCCCTATATTTAGGGTTTGGGATGAATACAGTTGTCCTATAAGTGCAACTGTGTTTCTCCTAACTCTAGATACGTGGCATTTAAACAAGCACATATCAGAAAAAAAGTTCATTTGACGCTACAGACAGCTATATGCGATCGCGGTTTTTACTTTTCCTTGTCACTGTGGCAGTGTGCCCTGAATTTGCTCGCGGTATGTCTCCATCTTAAATTTATTAAAATCAAAAATCTTTATACTCAGCCATTCATGTCGTTTGTTGCTCCTGCTGTGACGTATCAGCATTGAAAACACAGCAAAAATATTAAAGAACGTTCCTACTGCAAATGATATTAGATATCATCTTGATAAAATCAATGATTTTGAGTTGTGAGAAATACAGCTTAATCAAGCTTTGAAATACGGCAAATTAAGTGGTACATAACAACGCAGCTCCACGAAGAAATAGGTAAGCAAGAATAAAACAGACATATTTAGACCGAAAAGAGATTTGAGCAGCGATGAATCAGCAACAATGGCATCAAAATCTATTGTCACGAAAGGTGGGTTTTAACAATTTATCTTAATAATGAATTGATCACAAATTCATTACCAGGTCTTTACAGCAATTTTCGGGTAAAGTCTACGGGAGAGAAGTTTCTCTCCCGCGAGCTTTACGTAATTAGACCACAGTCGTAGGGGCGATCTTCGTAGCGATCTCCCTTGTCTTCTCCCAAGGGGAGACGCTGACGCTCGAAGACAAGGGAGATCGCTGCGCTAACGCGCTCCGAGCGTCACGGTGAGACAGAGAAAGCAGGAGGGTTTCCCGACAGAGGGGACTGCGTTAGCGAGTCCTCGAGCGTCACCCGTTAGCGCAGCGTTAGCGATAGCGGTAGCGAGTCTTCGAGCGTCAGCGATCTTCGACGTTAGCGCAGCGTTAGCGAGGCACGAGCGTCAGGAGCGTCGGAACGAGCGTCAGGGCCGTTTGCCCTTACTAATAGTGTGGTTCATAGAGAGTGAAAATTGCTGTAAGTACTGAGAGTTTCTAAATCCGCATTTTTTCTCATTTATTGAATCTTATTGACATTAAGTTTAAAAGCATTGTTTTGGTAAAAAGTATAATCAGTCTAGTTTTAAGCCTTTTTTCTTATGTAGAATTCAGGTTCACTAAAGTAACTTACGTTAGTACCAGCCAACACAATCTTGTCAGATGTCAAAACTGCCAAGAAAGAGTTCCTAAGATAGTAAATGGAGCTCCCGGAGCGATGCTGGTTCGACCTGAAGATGCGTCAAAATATTTGAGATCAAACAGATTTTTGAAGTTTAACGCTGCTTTTAAATGACCTCTGTTATAGTAAACAGCTGCGTCTACCCTTGTATAGCCAGGAAGTTTAAATGAGTTATCTAAATCACCTTCACGATTACCCACAAAAAAGGCACCTGTGCCAAACCCCAGCCCTGACAACGGTCCATGCTGAATTCGGTAAGTTGTCCACAGGCTGAAAGTATTAAAAGGGACGTTATCCAAACCATTGCCCACCGCGTAAGTGTTATCTTTGGTAATTGTGGCATTAGTATAAGCATAGGATGTAATGATATTCCACTCTGGCAAAATTTTACCGACGATATCTATTTCCAGCCCTTGACTATGCTGTTGACCAACCGTAATAGAATATTCGGGGTTATTCGGATCAGTCGTCAGAACATTGCTTCTAGTAATGTCATACAATGCCAGAGTTGAGGAAAGGCGACCTTGTAAAAATTCTCCTTTCACCCCGACTTCATATTGCTGACCTTTCTCTGGCTGAAAAGGTGTTCGATTGGCACTGACACCAACTTGCGGTACAAAAGATTTGCTATAACTCGCATAGAGAGATATCGGTTGAATTGGTTGATAGACAATTCCAATTCGTGGTGTGAGTTGATTGGCATTTCCATTAGTTGTCGAACCACCAACAGAGAAATCCTTATCTCTTTCTGTGTAAGTATCAAATCTGCCACCAACTAAGAGTTTGAGATTATCCAATAAGGTGATTTGGTCTTGAAGATAGATGCCAAAGGTTCTGATATCTTGGTTGCTGAGAGCATTTGTTTGAATTGAAGAAACGGAAACACCATACACAGGATTAAAAATATCAATGGAACCTGCCCTCCCATCCTGAGAACCGCCGGGATCTACTACCGTCTCTTTAGCAAGTTCAAGACCGAACAAAACAGTGTGAGCAATCGATCCAGTCTTAAACTTGCCAATCAGATCGTTTTGCAGCGTATATGTCTCGTAGTATTGGTCACCAACAGAAAGTCTCAAGGGCAGAGTCCGATTATCTGATGATAGCCCCTCATCTGCAGCTATAATTGAATTACGACGCTCCAAAGCAGTACTCACCCGAACAGCAGTACGAAGTGACAAATTCTCATTAAACTTATGGTCTAGATAGATGTAGGCTTGCTTTTCATCAAATAAGAGTCCTGGTCGTTGTGGATCGAACAAAGCACGACTGAAGGGTAAATTAGCTGGACGATTACCAATTGCCACTAGTCCCAAGTCAAGGGGTCTAGTATCGTGTAAGTAAGAACCTCCCAAAGTCAGTGTTGTGTTGGGACCAAATTTCACAGCAACTGCAGGTGCAATGAAAATCCTTTCTGAGTTGACAAAATCGCGGAAACTTCCTGCGTTCTCATAGGCAACATTCAGCCTATATGCGACAGTTTTACTCGAGTTCAATGGACCGGAAATATCAATTGAAGGTCGATAAAAGCTGTAACTGCCAATTGTCAAATCAACGGCTGAGTAAGGTGAAAATAGTGGTTTTTTGGTGACTGTATTAATAATTCCTCCGGGTTCTGCTGTTCCGTAAAGTATAGAGGCAGGCCCTTTAAGAACTTCTATGCGCTCGACATTTGCTACGTCTGGGTTAGCGCGAGCGGCAACATAGTCATTATAGAAACCATCTTGGAAGCGCCTTAAGGTAAATCCTCGAGCATAAAAACCGCCAATGCGATCGCCGAAAGCATTGGCATTGACAACACCGCTCACGTTTCGTAATGCGTCTTCCTCACGAAATGCTGCCTGATCCTCAATAACTTGTTTATTAACCGTTTGAATCGATCCGGGAATATCACGTAACGGGGTGTCTGTCTTCGTCGCACTGGTGGCATTTGGTTCGCGATACGTATCAGCATCTCCTGTCACTACCAACTCAATTGCGTCATTATCCGACGTTGATGATTGACTTGGCTGTTTCCGACTTTCACTTCTGCGTGTTTGGGGTTGTTGTGTTTGAGTTTGCTGTTGTTGCGTCTGGGGTACAGTACTTGCAACACTGAATATCAGACCTTCATTTGGACTGTCAAATAACTCCACTGTTGGCTGAATAGCATCACCTATCACTGTGACGCGGATAGTATTAGCATCAAAGTTTGTGACTGTTATCTCCATCACACCTGCAATTGGCTTGTCTATTCGGTATGTGAACGCCTCACCACTGGGTAAGCGTAGTTGAGCATTGGGAATATCAACGCTAAAGTTTTTTCCCGCACTGCGATTTACCAGTTGTAACTGTTGCCCCGAAGATGTTTGTAAAACCAGTTCTAAGCCTTTTCTGGTAGGATTTGCTTTAACTCCTGTTACTCACACGATTGCAGTAGTAGGCATGTTTGATTGTGTTGATGACTGCACCAGTAAATTTTGGGCACTTCGGGAAAGGCGCTCTATCTCACTTAGTCGCCGAATTTCCGTGATTGGTTTAACATGCGGTGTCCTGGTACCCAGAGTTGCAAGTTGAGTGGAACTCCTGCTACTAGTAGATGTCGTACTTTTGTCAACAGCTATTGATAATTTTTCCTCACTTTGTGCCCGAGTTGTGAGTAACGCCACGATCACACTTGTCAGTAACAAACTCGGAACAAGCTGTTTAAGTTTCATTGTTATCCTCTGATTCTTGGATAGCTACTGTATTTATAGATGAGTTACTATAGAAAAGTATTGAAATTGATTTGCACTAAGAAAGCAAGAAGTCTGAAACTAAATTCAATAAAAATTTACAAAAGAAACCTCGTCTACGTTGATACCTGTAGTTTTTCCTCTTCAGACAGGGTCAAGGTGATTTTTCACCCACAAGCGATGTCTGCGGCAGGCTACGCCTACTCTAATTTCAACTCACTGTTTCTCCTTTATCTTCACCTATTAAATTCTTAATTATTTTTACTAAACTAATGCAATCTACTATTCCTGCGACTATCCCTAAACAATCTATGTTCTGAATCTCAATTTCTTTAGTATTCAACATTACAACAGAATTCTCCACAACTTATGCTGTAATTTTCTCATTTCTATTTTCACTATAAATTAATTTTTTTAACTCTTTCCTTTTCTTGTTATTTCTCCTTTCGTCTGTCTTCATCACACAACTTTTCTCTCTACCCAGTCAAAAAGTTTAATAAGAATTATTAGCATTAGAGTTTTTGACTCTTTATCTACTTTGGTTCGTATGTACTATTTCATCTACTTTTTGTTGATATGTGCCAGTTGAGGGTGCGAAATGTAGGTTTAAAATTGTTTATAGATTAAGATACTCTTTCTGAACAACCAGTGCCTTCCGAATCTCACTTGATTGAAGCAAATTCTCAGTTGCCTGTGTCTTCCCGTATTGAGACAGCAATAGCAAAGATCCGTGATAGTCTGCGTCCGGGACAGCAGCAAATGACTGATTGGCAATCTGGGGCTTTAGCTGTTTCAGCGGTTCCAGGTGCTGGTAAATCTACGGGTATGGCAGCCGCAGCAGCAATTGCGATCGCACGTCAGTATGAACTTTCTCACTCTCTACGCTCCAATACTCGTCGTCAACTCATTGTTGTCACCTTCACTCGCTCAGCGACTGCCAATATCAAAGCAAAAATTCGGAAATATTTACGGGATGATTTATCCCTCCCGCAGACTGGCTTCGTTGTACATACACTTCACGGTTTAGCATTAAATATTGCCAGTCGCTATCCAGATTTATCAGGTTTACGATTGGATGAAGTGACATTAATTACAGCAAATCAAACACATCGTTTCATCCGAACTGCTGTAGAACAATGGATTTCCAGCCAACCAGGGCGGTACTCTCGTTTGCTAGAGGGTATTCAATTTGACGGAGAAGAAACAGAAAGGCTGCGTCGCCAATCAGTATTGCGGACAGAAGTATTACCGGAACTGGCAACTACAGTCATTCATGAATCAAAAAGTTCTGGGCTATCACCAGAAGATTTACGTTTGTTGAGTCAACAAACAATAGACGAATATGCAATTTTAAGCATCTCTGCCGGATTGTACGAGCAATATCAAAATTTAATGCGAAAGCAGGACTTCATCGACTACGATGACATGATTTTAGCCGCACTACGGGTTCTGGACAACGAAAACGCCCGCAGAATTGAGCAAAACCAAGTTTTCGCTGTCTTTGAAGACGAAGCACAAGATTCCAGCCCCCTACAAACTCGACTATTAACAATTCTCGCCACTCATACCGAAGATAGGGAGAAAGGGGAAAGAGACTCTTCACTCCTGACTCCCCGTTTCAAAATCAACTTAGTACGTGTTGGCGATCCCAATCAGGCGATTAACTCCACTTTCACCCCAGCCGATCCGATTTATTTTCGGCAATTTTGTGAAGAGTGTCAGACTCAGAATCGATTGGCGACAATGGATCAAGCAGGTCGCAGTACTAGAATTATTATTGAAGCTGCTAACTTTGTTTTAGAATGGGTGAATAGTCATTTGTCGTCTGTAAAAGACAACGGACAATCGACAGAAGAGAAAAGAGAATTGCCGTTTCGCAATCAAAAAATTCGTCCTGTCGATCCAGGCGATCCTCAACCAAATGCCAATCCCGAACAAGCGGGACGAGGATTGGAACTATATACTCCCCGTGACATTCATCACACGGTTGAGCTACTCTCCCAGAAGGTGATTGAGTTATTTGCTCAAGATCCAACGAACATCAGTGCAGCTGTTCTAGTACGGGAAAATCGTCAAGGACGGTGGTTGGCAGAAGCACTTGCTCCCATATGTACTGAACACAAAATTACACTTTACGATGTGGGAAAAAACGAACGCCATTCTCACATACCTGAGGAAATTTTGGCATTGCTGCAATTGTGCGATCGCCCCCATTCCCCTGACTACCTCAAAGCGTCCCTCCAAGTTTTTGTCCAAAGGCGCTTGATTGAACCTCAAGACTTAAACGCCCTTGCTAGTTTACCAGAAGAATTTTTGTATCCAGGTCCCTTAGCGCCACCTCAGCCAGAACTAGTGCAAAAAGCCGCACACTTGTGTCGGAGTTTACTGCGTGCCCGTTTAGAACTGCCTTTATACCACCTAATTTCCTTCCTTGCCTTAGCGTTAGATTACGATCAAGCAGAACTCGCAACAGCTGACAAACTATCAGAACGCATCAACCAGCAAATAGCTGGCAATATCTCCATGGGGGCGATGCTGAGTGTTCTCAGTGAAATCGTCAGTTCTGAACGGTTTGAACCAGTGGAAACAGAAGATTTAGAAGCACGGTACACCCGTCCTGGTCAACTTACCATTATTACAATGCACAAAGCCAAAGGACTGGATTGGGACTATGTTTTTATACCCTTTTTACACGAAAACTTGATTCCCGGCAGATTTTGGGTTCCTCCTCAGAGCCAGTTTTTAGGTAACTTTACCTTATCAGAAGTTGCTCGCGCCCAAATTCGCAGTGTTCTCCACGGTGAATCGACTTTACCGACTACTGCCGCAGCGAGTGAACAGGCAAAACACTTAAAAACTGCTGAAGAATATCGTTTATTGTACGTTGCTATGACACGCGCAAAGCGTCTGTTGTGGATATCCGCAGCGCAAAAAGCACCATTTACATGGAGCAAACCAGAGAATTTACAATCTGCAGCGCCTTGTCCCGTTTTTTCAGCACTAAAACGCCAGTTCCCCGAATGTTTGGGAGGCTGATTTATTGATTAGCTATTAGTTTCCCGGTTCAAAGTATCAGCAATGGTATAAATGAGAGGAGTAAAGTCAGCCGATCGCACAACCAAGGAGTAATGTCATGGGATATCAGCCGATACACAATTACGGGATCATCGGCAATATGTACACTACCGCGTTAGTGGGTCTTAACGGCGCTATCGACTGGTTTTGTTTTCCTGCTCATGACTCACCCAGCATCTTCGCTGCACTGCTTGATGCCCAAAAAGGTGGACATTTCAAGATAACACCCATGACAGATGAGGCCACTTTCAAGCAATTCTACTGGTCTGGAACCAATGTCTTGATAACTCGCTTCCTAACACCAGACGGCATCGGTGAAATTACGGATTTTATGCCAGTGGGAATAAAAGATCAAGAACTTGGCTATCAGTGGTTGGTTCGGCGTCTCCAGGTGATTCGTGGCAGTATGGATTTCCGTATGGAATGCAATCCCGCCTTTAACTACGCGCGAGATCAACACCAAACAAAAATTGGTTCTTTTGGCGCAGTCTTTCATTCACCTGCACTCAGCCTAGGGTTGGCGACAGACATGCCACTAGAGCAATGGGGAAGTGGGGTGGCAGCTAATTTTACCCTGAATTCAGGGGAGACGGCAGTGTTTGTGCTGCAGCAAGTAGAACCCGACGGTGGTTTTGGACTTCCTGTCTCACAGCTACAAGCAGATGCTTTATTTAAGCGGACGGTGGAATACTGGCGTCGCTGGCTGTCACAATGTACTTACAAAGGTCGCTGGCGTGAGGTTGTTGAACGCTCGGCGTTAGTTTTGAAACTGCTAACATACGAACCAACCGGGGCGATCATCGCATCGCCAACTTGTAGTCTGCCAGAGATGATTGGTGGAGAACGCAACTGGGACTACCGTTACACTTGGATTCGGGATGCAGCTTTCACTGTTTATGCGCTGCTGCGGCTCGGTTTTACCGAAGAGGCTTGCAAATTCATGGGTTGGATAGATTGCCGATGTCACGATCGAAATCCCGACGGTTCTCTGCAAATCATGTACGGGATTGATGGACGCAAAGATGTGAAGGAGGAAATTTTAGAGCATCTGGAAGGTTATGAAGGTTCTAGTCCAGTCCGAATCGGCAATGCTGCTTATCAACAATTACAACTAGACATTTATGGCGAGTTAATGGACTCGGTGTATATTTACAATAAGTACGTAGCGCCGATCTGGTATGATTTGTGGACTGAACTGCGGGATCTCGTCAACTGGGTTTGTGACAACTGGCAAAAGCAAGATCAAGGTGTGTGGGAAATCCGTGGTAAAGAGCAAAGTTTTGTGTACTCAAAACTTATGTGCTGGGTGGCGGTGGATCGAGGCTTGCGTTTGGCTGACAAGCGTTCCTTTCCAGCAGATCGGCAACGATGGGTTCTGGTTCGCGACCAAATTTATGAGGACATCATGTCTCAGGGATGGAATCCCTCACGTCAAGCTTTTATGCAATATTACGGCAGTTCTTCCCTTGATGCTGCTAACCTAGTTATGCCTCTGGTATTCTTCGTTTCGCCGATAGATCCCCGAATACTAAGTACTATTGATGCCATCAATCAATCTCCAGAGCAAGGAGGGCTAGTGTACAATAGCTTAGTATATAGATACAATGTGGAAAATTCGCCCGATGGTTTGACAGGAGATGAGGGCACTTTTAATCTCTGCACGTTTTGGCTCGTTGAAGCATTAGCCCGTGCTGGAACAGTAGATAGCTCTCGACTTGATCAAGCCCGACTCCTTTTTGAAGATATGCTGGGACATGCCAACCATCTGGGGCTTTTTGCCGAGGAAACGGATTTAAGTGGTAAGGCTTTGGGTAATTTTCCTCTAGCTTTGACGCATTTATCGTTAATTAGTGCTGCATATAATCTAGACAGAACCCTCGACGGTAAAGATTAAAAGATAAATATTAGACATCTCTAACAATTACTCCCATCTCGCCAGAAGAATACTGCTTAAATAAACCGCCTTAGCATGCTCGCAAATTTACAGATCTAGGGCAATGATAAGCTATTCTCTTGCGAGGAATGAAGCAAGTGGGAGAATACTCACTTCTTCAAACGGGTGCAATGTCAGCAAGTTTTCAAGCGTAGTTTTTGTATATATTAATGATATCGTTGATGGGCAATAACTAGCAACTTACGTCGATAGGTAATATAGGCAGGGGATTGTTCTTTGTTCAATTACCCTTTATACAGCAGATTGCAACTACATGAGGTACAGATTATTGTAGGGGCGCAAGGCATTACGCCCCTACGATGTACTTTATTTACCTGAAAAATGCTGTATATTACCTGTTACCCATTCCCCTTCAATTAAAGTTTCTTTCAAAAGAATTTTGCGCTTTTATCATTGGGGAAAATTTTGGAGAATTTAAGCGACAGTGACTGCTATGCGCGTCCAATTTGATTAACTCGTTCCAAGTTTCCCATCCCATCACGCCATCGGCAACGATTTCGCAAGACTTCTGAAAGTTTTGAACTGCAACAGTTGTTTTCGCACCAAAGACACCATCAACTGCACTACGGTAATAGCCAACATCCTTGAGTGCTTCCTGAACAGCTTTCACAACTGAACTAGCAGTTCCAAGACGCAGCCGTGGTAGACTTGCAGGACCATCACACAAAAAAGCCCAAGTCTTTGGTCCGACAACGCCATCCACTGGTAAGAAAGCAAGGCACTGTAGGTATTTAACAGCCATCAGGGTGTTGGGATCGAAGTGGCCAGTTTCAGAAACATTCTTAGGAGAGGACAAGGCACGATCAAATTGTGCAAGCCTCTGATTGAGAACTCTTTGCATTTGCTTAACAACTTGATGACTAGAACCAAACTCTAGCGTCGGTCTATTTATAATGCATGGAATAACAGTATTCATAATTTCGATACCTTCTCGATATGTTTATACTGACAAAAAAAACACTAAGGAAGTTTCTGTAATTCCATAATTACAACTATTGACAGATAACACCCCATCAGTACTGATCGCCCGGAGTGCTGAAGCGCAGTTAACGCCGATGGGAGAAATTCACCGAATTGTTATACGCATCATCATTTTTTCTGGTTCAGGCAAATTCTTGAAACCGAAGCGACGGTAAAGACCGTGTGCATCGTTTGTTGCTAACAACCATTTTGGGACATCTTGAAGTTCTGGATATCCCACAATGTACTCAATAAACCATTTTCCCAGACCTTGCCCTCGATAGGGTTCTAAAATAAAAACGTCTTTTAGCAACGCCGAAGTTGCATAGTCGGTGATTACCCTAGCAAAGCCAATTTGTTTTTGCTCTTCATACAGTCCAAAGCATAAAGAATTTTTTATAGCTTTTTCTATAATTTCTAAT
>JAQYWO010000333.1 GCA_029379215.1 Rhizonema sp. PD37 | reverse complement strand
GAGGGGGAATAAGAAGAGCTTGATAAACAGCAATTTGGGTTGTCTTGTTGAGTCATTGGATGAATGATGGATAACTGAACTCATCTTGATTTATTCTTCCCAACTATCGGACTCAAACTACAAAACACTGTGTCTGATAAAATTCTTCTTTCGGTACTCACGTACTCTCACAAAATCACTCTTTAGCCCCCCGTTTGCTTTGCAAGTCTTTTTTGGTAAGAATGAGCCTGCGTTGATACCATTTCACTTTAAAGTTGCTACAAATAGGGAGTAGGGGAGGAAAGAATTAAAAACCATCATTTGTATCAAGTGTTTCGTGAAATGGTATGACCCAAAAAAAACGACTCTTTAGCCCCCTCCCCGCAAGCGAGGAGGGGGTTGGGGGTGGGGTTCATTGACAAAAGGTTTACATCGATTTGATATTTTAATAAAATAGCCTAACAAAAAGATTCGCAGAAATATCAATGGACTGGATTACCCTACTGCGATCGCTACAGTCGGATTTTATCAAAAGGTTAACATCTGGTTGTCTGCTTCATTGTGAAACAGAGGGTCAATATAGTGAATTAACAGTCATCTCTGGGGAAAGGTTAAAAGCACTACGAGACTTTTGCTGGCAGATGGCTGAGAAATATAAGCGCACGTCATCAGTGCGTGACGTTTTTATCAACAATTTGAAAGGAAAATTAGGTGAGGAAGTTGTCAAAGAACGTTTAGCGGATTTTGTGACGGAGATAGATTATGAAAAACGATTTGGCGGTGATGGCAAAGTTGATTTTACGTTATCTGCCGATCCATCAGTTGGCATCGAAGTAAAATCCCGTCACGGCAGTATTGATAAAGTAAGATGGTCTGTGAGTTCAGAACAAGTGGAAAAAAATGCAGCTGTGGTATGCATTTTGATTCAAGAAGAAGTTAACGAGGCACAACCGGAGTATCATCTCTTTTTAGCTGGCTTTCTCCCCACCCAAATGATTAAGCTGAGAACTGGTAAAATTTCATTTGGGATAGAACAATTGCTTTATGGCGGGGGCTTACAGTGCTATCTGGAAGAGTTTCTATCTTCTACTGATGATCAGCAAAAATCTCAATACAAATACGATTCCAAGCTGGAGTCGTCCGCTCCACAACATAATCATCTCCGCAAAGCCTACTTATACCCTCAACAAAATGATTATTTGCTTTACGTAAAATTAGGTGATGAATGCGTTGACAAAGGGCAGTACAGCGCGGCAATAACAGCTTACAACGAAGCATTGCTACTAAACCCTAAAGAGCTGACTGTTTATTATAAACGTGGTTTGGCTCGTTCTCAAGTAGAAGATTACGAGGGTGCTATTGCAGATTATGCTCAGGTATTAAATATTAATCCTTATGATGGCAAAGCTTACCAAAAAATGGGCTTAGCCCGTTACCACATAGGAGATTACGAGGGTGCTATTGCAGATTACACTCAGGCAATCAGAATTAATCCCAATGATGCCGTTGCTTATAGAAACCGTGCTGATGTTCGTTCTCACTTAAAAGATTATCAGGGAGCAATTGAAGACTACACTCAAGCAATAAAAATTAATCCTCATGATGAACATTTTTATTCCACAAGTAGAAATCCTCATTTGAATTTAGGAGATTTCCAGAAAGCGATTCTGGCGATTAAAATGAATCCTCATGATGCGACTGGTTATAAAAACCGTGGTAATGCTCGTTATGACTTGGAAGATTGCGAAGGAGCAATTGAAGACTATACTCAGGCGATCGCAATTAATCCCAATGATGCAGTTGCTTATTATAACCGTGCCAATATCCGTTATGAATTAGCAGATTACGAGGGCGCAGTTGAGGATTACAGTCAAGTTATTAAGATAAATCTTAATGATGCCGATGCCTATTATCACCGGGGGGATGCTCGTTATCACCAAGGAGACAAACAGGGAGTCATTGATGACTTTCAGAAAGCAGCTGACCTTTATCGAAAAGAAGGTAAGCTAGAAGAACATAAAAAGGCACGGGAAAGAATTTTAGATTTAGAGATAGAAGAATCGTTAGATGTTTTGAATTTTTGACGAGTCGTGCAAAGGCAAGGGCGTCGGTGATAACACGACGCCCTTGCTCCTGCAGAATCGCCCTCTTAATATCCCCCTTCCTCTTCGTACTCTGGCTGTTTTTCCTTCACCCTCTTGGGAATATTGACTGGTTTGGGTGACTCATCAGCCCAAGCATCACTCTGTAAGTCGTCATCATAATCGTCTTCATCGTATTGCTTGTTGTTATAAGGAGCAGGTTCATATTTAGGCGATTTTTGATATCTATCCTTACCTGTTGCCTCACTCCAGTTATCTTCTTCGTCGTCGTCTTCGTATTGAACAGGCTCATACTGCTGCGCCTTCATCACTTTACGTTCTTGACGCTCTTGACGCTCTTCAATATAGTCATCGTCCCATTCTTCTTCGCGTGCTATGGGTTCTGCTCTGCGAATGGTTTTCGGTTTTGGTGACTCCAATGGGACTCCAGGAGGCAGTTGTTGTGATACTGGCATGGTGCGGGGAGTATAACTGCCGTATTCTTCGCTATCATCGCGATCCCAAGGCGCTTTCCCAATACCCAAGCGTTCCAATATACCAACTGTTATTTGATTGACGCGCTCTTCAGCTCCCTCAAACACAATTAACCTATTGGGACCGGTGCTGACAATTTCTTCTACTGACAACTCGTAGGTACTGAGAATTTGGTCGGGGATCTGCGGCAATCCAAAAGAAGCGATCGTTATGGAAGTAATTTTACCTGTTTCTCCATGAAACTTGAAGCCCCGCACTTTACCTAAAACTTCCCCAGTTTCTGTAATCACTTCCCAGTTAGTGAGGTTGCTGAAAGCTTCAACCTCTATATCCTCAATGACATCCTCGTTAGTCACAAGGATGACGTCACCCATTTGATTGATGCTGTTGAGATACATGTAGCGTGGCACACCAGATACAGAGATCAGGTTGTCTCGCAAACTAAGAGCTACAACCTCTCTTTGGTCAACATCAACCCATATCTGACTTACGATTCCCAACCGTTTGCCATTATCGCGAGTGATGACCTGGGTGTTTAAAATATCGGAACGTCTAATTATTTGTTCAGAGGTCATTCTATATTGAGTCCTGATCTCTAATCCGGTTAATCTATACACTATTATTAACAAAAACTCAAGTAGACGTATGGTCTGATGGCAACTTTATTCCCAAAACTTGAGTATAAGCTCCACGCGCTTGAGTTACGCCAATTGTGCGTTCGGCTGATTCTATCATCGGGCGACGCAAACTCACAACTATAAATTGTGCTTGTTGCGCCTGTTGTTTAATCATTTTAGCTAATCGTTCCACGTTTGCCCCATCTAAAAACATATCAACTTCGTCAAAGGCGTAAAATGGCGATGGTCGATAGCGTTGCAGGGCAAAAATAAAACTTAATGCTGTGAGAGATTTTTCTCCTCCAGACATAGAAGCTAATCGCTGCACTGGTTTACCTTTCGGATGTGCAACTAAATTCAATCCACTATTGAACGGATCTTCAGGGTTGTCAAGCTGTAGGTAGCCATCACCCTCAGAAAGAACAGCAAAAATTGATTGAAAGTTTTGATTGACGGCATCGAAGGCTTCTTGAAAAGCGCGTTGTCTCAATGTGGTGAAATTTTCAATCCGCAAGAGTAATTCGGTGCGTTCTGCTTCTAATGTCTCTAATTTTTGCGTGAGTTGTTCCAGGCGGTTTTGCGTCCGTTCATACTGTTCCAACGCTAGCATATTGACTGGTTCCATTGCTTGCAAGCGTTTGGACAGCGATCGCAATTCTTTTTGCAGTTCTTCCAAATCTACCACTGCTGGTACTTCTGGCAAAGGATTCGGTAATTCTGCTGCCATATTTTGCAATTGAGTTTGCCAGTTTGCCAGTTCACCGCGTCGCGTCTGCTGAGTTTCTTGTAGTTTTTGCAGTTCCCACTCCCACTGTTGCTGACGCAGCAGAGAAGAGCGCAATTCCTGTTCTGTAGCATCACGTTTGTTTTTTTCTTCTCCTAAACTCACCTCCATCTGACTTAAAGCAGTGCGAGTTTCAGCCACAGCAAACGTCAGGGCTGATTCTTGTTGTCTCCATTCCTCTAGTTGTAAACGCTGATTTATTTCCTGTTGGAGGTATTCTTGAATACGTTCATTTCCTTCCTGAATTTTCTCCTGCAAACGCTGCTGCTGATTTTCGTGATTTTTTAATTTTTGCTCAGATCCCCTTAATTCCGCTTCTCGTTGTTGCAACTGTTGCTCTTGAACCTTGATTGTGGCTTGAATTTGTTGCCATTCATAAGGAGTTTGTGACTCTTCCAACTCCGTCAAGGCTTGTCGCAATTGTTGTAGTTGCTGCTCAACTTCTGGCAACTCCCGATCCAAAATTTCCAAGCGAGATCGGGCAATTACGAATTTTTCATTGTTTTGGGTAAGTTGCAACTGCGTTCCTTGTAATTGCGCTGTCGATCCCTTAATCTCTTTGAGCAACTGCTCTAACTGTAATTGTTGTTCTCGTCGTGCCTGTCTTGCTTCTGTGAGTTCTGCCGTCAGTTGTTTTGTTCTAAGAGACAGAGAACTTATTGCCTCACTACAGCGATCTAAAACCCGCTCAATATCTACCAACCGTTTTTTCAACGCGACAACTTCTTCAGATTCTGCTGCAACTCCTATGCCAAAGCGCAACGCCGAACGTTGAGTATTGCTGCCACCTGTCATGGCACCACTAGTTTCTAACAATTCGCCTTCCAAAGTCACAATGCGATATAGTCCCAACTGCTGCCGTGCTTGAGTGATATTTTCAAAAACGACTGTATTACCAAAAACGTAAGTGAATATATCTCGGTAACGGCGATCGCACTCGATTAAGTTCACAGCATAGTTGACAAAGCCGTTGGCGTATCGCAACGTTGCATCTTGAGTAAATTTGGCAGCATGAATTTTACTCAGGGGTAAAAAAGTTGCCCGCCCAGCACGTTTTTGTTTGAGCAATTCAATTCCGGCTGCCGCTATGCTGTCATCGTCCACAACAATATGCCCCAGACGCCCACCTGCAGCCGTTTCCAAAGCAAGTTGATGGCGGGGTTCCACACGTCCCAACTGCACAACTAACCCACAAACACCAGGTATTCCCGATTGCAGGATAACTTTGCTTGCTTGCGTTCCTTGTACTTCTTGTTGTGCTGCAAGTTGTGCTTCCAGTTTATCTAAAGAGCGTTGTTTCTCGCGTTGCTCGTTTAGTAGGCGCTTTTGAGTCTCCTGCTGGATTTGTAATTCTTGTTCTGTGGCAGATAGGTTTTGAGCTAAGTTTTGGATGGGTTCATCAGCAGCATTAAATTCTGTTTGTGTTTGACTGCACTCAACTTGTTTTTGGGCAAGTTGCGGCTCTAATGTTTGAATCAGTTGGGTTTGCTCTTCAATTTGCTGCTGTAGTTGGTTGTAACGTTCTCTCAGTTGTGCCTGTTCTGTACGTTGTGGTTCAACGGTTTGCAGTAAAGCTTCGATTTGACGGTTGAGAGTTGTCTGTTGCTGTACCCAAGCTTCCGAGGCAGACGCAATTTCTGCGGCACTGGAGCGAGAATTTTCTAAAGCTTGTCGCGCCTCATCACGTTCAAGCTGTAAAGATGCGCTATTTTGCGTCTCTACAACTTGTTGTTCTGCAAGTTGTTGTAGCGAATGCTGGTGTTGTTGAATTTCTTGCTCTTGTTGAGCTTGACGCTTAACTCTCTCTTGTGAAGCTGTTTCTAGCTCCTTCAATGATCGCTGTCGTTGCTTGCGTTCGGCTTCTCTCGTTACAAGAGTAGATTGTAACGCTAAAAGTTCTTCTTCTCCCAATGCTTTCACATGGGCGTTGAGTTGTTCCAAATCAACTGTTTTTTGGGCGATTTCTGAGTTGAGGGTATTGAGTTGGGTTGTGAGTTCGCTGCTTGAGAGATCGCCTTGTTGAATTTGTGTCGCTAACTTTTCAATTTGTGCATGTCTTGAACGCCATGATAAAACTGCTTCCCAAGATTGTTTTTGTTGAAACTCGCTCTTGAGTCTTTGGTATTTTTCTGCTTTGGCACGATCTTGAGAGAGGCGATCGCGTTGGGTGATTAATTCTGTCTCGACAATGCGACAGCTATCTTCCTTCTCTTTAACTTCATCTAAAGTTTCTTTAGCTTGGACAATTTTCCGATCAAATGCCGCGACTCCTGCCAATTCATCGATTATTTCCCGCCTCTCACGTGAGTTCATGGAAATAATACTGGTGACATCTCCTTGTAGTACAACATTGTATCCTTCAGGATAAATACGTATATTATTAAGTTCTTCGTGTAACTCCGTCAGAGTGGCTGAGACGCCGTTAATATAGTAATTCGATGTATAAGTCCCTTGCGCGGTCACTCGTAGTTTTCTCGTTACACTCCACTCCCCCAATTTTGCTACAGATTTAACAGATGAATTCTCTGTCAATTCCACACTCGAATCATCGCTTTGATCCGCACTCTCATTCGTTATCTCATCCGGTATAAAATCTGACAAATCAAATGTAACTGTGACACTTGCTTCAATGGTGGAACGTGATTTGCCAATTTGGGTATTGTTAACTAAGTCCGGCAAGCGATCAGCTCGCATTCCCTTGGAACTGGCAAGCCCCAAGCAAAATAGCAGTGCGTCGAGGATATTCGATTTACCGGAACCGTTTGGTCCAGAAATGACAGTAAAACCCTTTAGGAAAGGTACTTTAGTTGTACCACCAAAGGATTTGAAGTTAGTGAGTTCCACGCGCTTCACATGGACCATAGGCACTGGTTAATGGCTTGACTGAAGTTCAAGTGTACCATTGAGTTCTCTGGTGGTTATGAGGATTTAACTAAATCGCCATAATTCTGGCTGCTCTTTAAGTACCCAGAGCATATTATTGTGGAAAGTATCTTTTGTTATGCTGATCTTGATAAGCATCAATGTAGGCAGCATTTTGCTGCTCTAATTTTGATAGCAAATTTAACTTATCAAACTCACTTGGTGAATACTGCGAGGGGTTATACCACAGTTTACTGTCAAAATACTTCTGTAACTCTACAGTGTTAAAACGGCGACCGTGACGTGCAAAAATAGAATTTCGCATTATATCTAGTTGTAAGCTATCTTTATCTTCTAAATCTCGTGCTGTAACTGCTCTTTTTGCCAGCCAGGAATACTCTTCTCCTGTTGCTGTGATTGGTAATTTTACTGACTGTGAAACTTTTGTTGGTGTAATTACCTGAGAATGTTTCGTGACCAAGATTTGAGTTAGTAGAAATACACTAGTTAATGCACCGGCGATTAAACCACTGAAAAGAATTCCTTTTTTTACTAGACTTTGATGGGAAGGTAAAAGGGTAACGGCAGTTTTTTGTTGAACAGTGATAGGAGAAGGAAGAGAACTTAGTGTGTGTATAGTTGGCGTTGCGAGAGACTGCAATGCTTCTAACATTTCTTTTGTACTTCTGGTGCGATCGCGTGGATGGTAGGCGATCGCTTTATCTAACACTGCGGCAAAACTTGCACTCACAGTATTTCGCCTCCAATTAATTTCACCAGTTTGAGAATCTGTCTCTAACGTTTGCGGTGATTTTCCCGTCAGTAGATAAATAGCTGTTAATCCTAAACTGTATAGATCGCTTGCATAGACTGGTTTACCCATCGCTTGTTCGCTTGACATGTAACCAGGTGTCCCAATCACTATAGAACTGGTAGGATTGCCTTGAGAATTCACCTCTGTACCCATTGTTTCCCGCACTGCACCAAAATCTATCAGTACTGGTTTGCCATCTTTGTACCGCATAATGATATTATCTGGTTTAATATCACGGTGGATAATGCCTTGACTGTGTATGTATTCCAGTACTGATAATAAATCTATTAATATTTTTTGGACTAAGCTTTCAGTGAATAAGCCTTGCTGTCGCATTTTTGCCGTCAGAGTATCACCCTCAATCCACTCTTGAACTAAATAAAATAGTCCATCTAACTGAAAATAGGCATACAGTGCTGGAATTTGGTTGCTGTTTCCACCCAATTCTTCTAAAATCGCTGCTTCTCTTTGAAAACGCTGTTGCACCAATTGGTAAATCTGAGGGTTATGGTGAATCGGTTTGAGTTGTTTAATCACACAACGGCGGAGAGAAGGCATTTGGGTGTCTTCTGCTAAGAACGTTTCACCAAATCCACCGCTTCCCAAAGTCTGAACAGATCGATAGCGATTGTTTAGCAGCATTGCAGTAAATTAGCACAAATCAGCACCAGGGTGGCTGTCAAACATTTTACTCGATTTTTTCTATCACTCCCACTGTTAACAAGTAAAAAAGTACTCACAAAATCTGTATATATTAAGACTTACGCATTCATTTGCCAAAGAAGCTTAATTTATTGAACCGCTCTGACGCTCCAACTGGAGCGAGACGCTTACTTGTCACGCTTGCTTCAAGGGAGGGGTACAAAGCAGCGTCTCGCACTCCTAAGAACGCTTTTGTATGAGTAGAGTTTACGTAAGTCTTATAAATAATAGAGATTTAACTTCACCACCTTTTAAGATTCCCGACTTCTTAAAGAAGTCGGGAATCTTAGCTGTATTGCTATAAAATCAGAATTGTTAAAAAACTATAAGATAACTTAGTGATTGTAGAACCAGTTAATATCCTACCTGGAGACGTGGAGATAGTTATGTGGTAGGTAGTTGAGGTAACTGCTAATCCTATAGTGTCAGAAAATGAATCACCCATAAAAGGGAAGTAAAATGCTCGATTCCCCTCACGAAAGAGTGGTTAGAAAATGCAGATCATATTTCTCCTGATTTTGACCCAGACCAAGCTAAATGGGAATACTTAAAGGAGAAACATAATCTGTGGAAGTTTAATTATACACAGAGTTATGATTTTTCGTCTCTATCCTGAACTAGCGTATAAATATTTACTAAGGCTGATGCTACAAAAAATAGAAACGCCAGCCAAAATCCTAAACCGTAGCTAACCAAAAGTAAACCTTGTCCTTGCTTAAGGATTTCGTCGTCGAGTTTAGATTTCAGCATTAATAGTAAGATCAAACCTGCGATTCCAGAACCAGCTGGTGCGATTGCGCTTCTCTTTACTTTAAGAAAACTGGTTCCTAAGCCGATCAAGCTGGAAATTATAGCAAGAGTTGCTAGAGGTTCCCCTGGAATTTTTTCCTCTTTCGTCTTTTTTCCAAAAGTGCTTGGTGACTTAAGGGTTTTGCCTGTAGCTAACTCAATGCCAGTTAAATTAGCAATTTGTTCTTGCTGACATGAAATTGTGACAAAAGGTAGTCACGCCGCCAAGGGCGGCAAGGCAGAAGGCAGAGGGCAGAGGGCAGAAGGAAA
>JAQYWO010000332.1 GCA_029379215.1 Rhizonema sp. PD37 | reverse complement strand
CTCTTCTATGCATAGAAGGGTTATTTTAATAGGAAAATATTTTTTTAATGAACCGCCAAGACGCCAAGCAAGCCAAGGAAAGAAATAGAGAGAATTTCCAGAAGAGACTTTGAGGTGGTAGTGAAAAACGATGAAGTTGTTGTAGAAGCGATCGCTACAGCCTGCTTTCTAGAGAAAAGCGTAACTACGTAACAAAATATAAAAGCCGTAAAATTTGTTCGTAGTTGCGCTGTCTTCGCTCTTATTAACTACGAACTTGTACCAATTGACTTAAGTATTTAGGATTGCGATCGCTAAAAGTTTACTTAAAACTCCTGTTCTTTTAGTCCTAAAATTATACTTATATATAACTTGCTATTCTGGTTCATCTAAAGTTCTCGTATGATTTTGATGATAAAGATTAGTACGTTTTTCTCGTATTTTAGAAGGTGTGTCTTGAGATGATGGTTGTGTTAATGCCGCTATAATTAAGGCAAATGCTATCATAACTGCTACCATTAATGGCATTAACATATTATTGCTATTGACAGTATTTTTCTTGTAATTACTAGTACTATTCTTAGTATTATTACTAGTGGCAGTATTACTCTTGTTTGTATTAGCACTAGTAGTAATCAGTTCGCTATTACTAGTAGTAGTGCTATGATTACTACTTGTTAAAGAAGTGGTGCCTAATTGAATATCGCCGAGATCTTTGTGCTTGGGTGAAAGTTCAATGCCTGATTTATAAGTTTTGTAGCCTTTGGCTTCTACGGTTAGTTGTCCTTTGATAATACCGCTGTCACGAAAGTTGACTTTAAATTTATAAATTCCTTCTAAGTCAGTGTAGACCACAGGTGGAGCACCTGAAAAATCAAGTGAGACTTTAATCCCACTCAGAGGGGCTTGTTTCTCTTGATCGATCACGCGTCCCTGAAAACTAATTTCTGGATTATTTGACATTTCAGTAGGGAGAGGGGAGGAGAGGAGAAGGGGAGAAGGGGAGAGGGACTTTACTCCCCCCGGCTTACAGTGATTTTCAGATGTATAGAGTAGGGGCAGGTTTGTTCAAGATAATATCTGGGTACATCCAAGATGATCTAAAACCTGCCCTTACATGAGTTATGTAGTCCATAAGAGTGAAAACTGCATTACTGAGTAATGAGAGTGACTCGTCCTTGTGAACCGTAGGCGACTTCGGTAATATAACGGTTGGGGTCGTGTAGTTCGGCAATGATGTGATAAGCTGACTCTCCGGCATCAATTGCGGGGTTTAAGTCGATCGCCCGACAGAAGACTTGTTGCCATTCCAAGTTGAGCGTTTTGGTTAATCCAAATAAACCTCCGCTAATGGGACCAAAGTTTAGTTTGTGTTCTAGCCCAAAAGCTCCATCGAGACGAACTACAGTGCAGAAACAACTGCGTCCAAGAAGTGCTGCTTGATTGAGGGATTTTTTCAGATGTTTCGCCATAAAGAACACTTGTTTGACGATCGCCTTTTCCTCTTCAAGATAGGGAATTTTCCCGTTATAACTAACCCCAAGGACGGGATTGACATGGATGAAAGCTGCCACTGGGCCATACTGAGTCATGACGGCGACTAATTGTTGTTGCAGATGTTCTTCACTTAAATCTGCTAGTTGTACGCGAATGACTTCTGCTGGTATTGGCGCTTGGTGCGGGATCAATGATTGCGGGAAACTGAAAACAACGACTTTCCAACCTTGCTCAATTAAGGACTGAGTCAAGTGAGAAGTTGTGAGGGAGCCATCATCGGTGACTAAGCAGATGTGCCCCTCTGGTAAAGTGAAATCTAAGAAATCTGGTTGAGGCAGAGTTTTGAGTTTGATTTGACGACGCAGGCTATTGTCGTTTAATTCAGCTATCTCATCACTAGACTGGTTGAGAGACTTTTTTTTTTCACCACCAACTAACTGTTGGAGATACTGAACGATTTGACCGATGGTACGTAGTTCTCCCAACTCTTCCACATTGGGTTTGGGCAAATTGGGATACATCTCTTGCATTGTCCCCAGAATTTCTACCCGCTTGATGGAGTCAATTCCTAAATCTGCCTCCATATCCATGTCTAGTTCTAGCATTTCGACTGGGTAACCAGTCTTTTCACTGGTGATGGCTAACAAGGTTTGTCCTAAATCAGGAATGGGGACTAGGGAACTTGAGGATTCTTCTGAGTTAGGATTAATGACTGGTTCAGCGATCGGTGTAAAGGCAATGGAAATGACTGGTTCAGCGATCGGTGTCGAGGCAATGGAAATGACTGGTTCAGCAATCGGTGTCGAGGCGATGGATGGATGTGAGGATAAATTATCTGTGAGAACGAACGCATAATCTGTTGCTGGTAAGTCAGTAACTATTGGAGTCGAAACGGCAATTTCTACTGAAGCAGACTGTGAGTTCAGAGATTGCAGATACTGAACGATTTGACCGATGGTGCGTAGTTCTCCCAGATCTTCCACATTGGGTTTGGGCAAATTGGGGTACATTTCCTGCATTGTCCCCAAAATTTCTACCCGCTTGATGGAGTCAATCCCTAGATCTGCCTCCATATCCATGTCCATTTCTAGCATTTCGATTGGGTAGCCTGTTTTTTCGCTTGTAATTGCTAACAAGGTTGAACCCAAGTCAGGAATAGGGACTAACGTAGGGGCGAACGGCTGTTCGCCCTTGCCCTTATACAGCTGTTCGCTGGCTTCGGGAATGCGGACTACTATTTCAGTGACTGATGGTGTAGAGGCAACAGAGGGGCTTTCAGATAAAATCTCTGTGACTAAATTTGTTACAGGTGACTTAAGCACAGGAGCCACTGGTGTAACAGAGATAGCGGAAAGTTTTACAAATACATCATCTGTGGCTTCGATTGGCGAAGTGAGGGGCTGGTTGGTAACAGGTGTGACTGATGTCTTGCTCAGTTTTACGGGCAAATCATTGGTTGTCTCGGCGACAAAATTTCTGACTGGTTGGCTTTCTGTATGATGTTGAGTCGCCGTACCAGTAACGATCTGGGAATACTCTTGCTGTACGAGTTGGAAAAAGTTTTTTGTGTATTCTACCTGGTGCTGGAGATATTGCTCGTGAATGCGTAAGGTTTCACTTTGTTGGGAGTGAAACTGCATCATACCGCGCTCTAAGCTTTCCATCACAACTGGTTTGAGCTTAGTAGCTTCTGTTGAAGATTGGCTATTTGCCAACAAGGAATTCTGCTGCTGCATCAGTTGGAAAAAGGTTTTGGCATATTCCATCTGATGGTTGAGATAATGTCCGTGAACTTGTAAATGCTCACTTTGACTCTGCTGAAACTGTGCTAGCAGGTATTCTAAGCTTTCTAACACGGCAAGTTTGTTTGGTTGCATAGGGGGAGTGGGTGAGGGGGACGTTAAGAATTTCTCGGTGTTGACTAATGCTAATTTCAATCTGTCCTCTTCTTCCGCGTCACCTTGTCCCCGTTTTCTCGTGTTCTCTACTTTCACTACCTCCTCGACAATAGCTTTATGCCCATTATTGTTTGTCGCTGGTGGAGTGAGAGTGGCAGTGATGGTATTTACTCTGCCAGTTCCCCTTTCGTCGTCGTCTCCTTCGGATGCAATGACAGTGTTCTCGAGAGAACTGCTTTGCAGTAATTTCACTTGATGCCCATCCTGTAAAGATTGCTCGAAAGCGTTTCTCGTTTTCTCGGACACATAGTTAATGCCGTTTAAACGTACATTCAACGCCTTTTTCTCGGTTGTAGATATGGGTTGTGGTAGTTGGTAGGGATCTGGGTTGTTTAAAGACAAACCAGCTACACGCAACTGGACAACGGCTTCTCTTAAAGAACGATCGCTATTCTTTTGAGCGCTGGGATTCAACGCAACAGTCATATGAGGGCGATCGCCTAAGATTTCTTTCACCAAGTTGGAGAGAATTTTCTTCGGCCCAAATTCCACAAAACAATAACCCCCGGCAGCGTAGATATTTTCTATCTCTTGCTTAAACAGCACTGAGTTGTTCAGGTGTGTTTCTAGGATTGTTTGAATTGCAGTTGATTCAGTGGGATAAGCTTTGCCAGTGACGTTGGTGTAAACAGGTATTTTGGGGTTTGAGAACTGGACTGTTTTAATTGCTTGAGCGAAGGCTTTTTGAGCAAAGGCAATTAGGGGTGTGTGGAAAGCTGCAGACACGGGTAGCAAAACGGAGGTACATCCTTGGTTTTGCAACATTTGCTGCACTTTGGTGATTTCGGCTACAGCCCCGGCTAACACAACTTGACGGGGAGAGTTGAGATTGGCGATCGTGACTTGAGGAAAATGCTTGAGAACTGCTTCTACCTTGCTAATCTCTTCTTTCACTGCCAGCATGGCACCAGCATCATAATCAGGATCTTGGGGGGCTGCCATTGCTTGCCCTCTAGCTTTTACCAAGTAGCAGTAATCTTCGTCACTCAAAACGGAGGCTGCCCATAATGCTGTGAGTTCTCCAAAGCTGTGCCCAGCGACGAAATCAGCGTTGAAGCCAGCTTGTTGGAGGATTTTGTACATCCCGGCGCTTAACATCCCAATCGCGGGTTGTGCATATTCCGTGCGTTGCAATGCCGCAACTTGGGCATTTTTTTCTGCCTCTTCAAACACGGGATGGGGAAAAACAATATCCGACACTGGCTGCAAATTATCTTTGAGCAAAAGGCTATCCATAAAACCGTAAAGACGGCGCATGGTGGGAAAATTCATCACCAGTTCTCGCCCCATTTCTACGTATTGAGAACCCTGCCCAGAGAATAACGCTACGACTTTTCCTGGCAGTTCCAAACTAGAAGCACGGTAGTAAATGCCTTGAGGATGTTCCCATGCAGGAGATGAGGCTTTATTTTTCAGTAAATCAATACAGATTTGCAGAAATTTGCCAGCTTCAGAGCGAGACTCAACAACAAACCCAACTCTAGCGGCAGAAGCAGGGATAACTTTTGATTTACATTCCTCTACAAGTTCTGCATAATGTTTGTCTCCAGTCGCAGATTGCAAATTCCCCAAAATTTCTTCACAGTTGCTCAACAACTGTGCAGGGTTCCTCGCCTCCAACAGCACTTCACAAGGAGTATTATGGATGCGGTAGGGGAGGTTGTGTTCGGTTGTGTATTCTTCCAGAACTACGTGATAATTTGTGCCGCCAAAGCCGAAAGAACTAATACCCGCACGTCTTGGCGGTTCTCCTTCAGCCCGAATCCAAGGTCTGGTTTCGGTATTAAGATAGAAGGGGGAATTTTTGATGTTGAGTTTGGGGTTCGGTTCTGTGACGTTAATTGTCGGCGGCAATATCTTGTGATGTAACGCCAACGTCGTTTTGATTAGACTCGCTGCACCCGCTGCTGCTTTTGTATGTCCAATCTGAGATTTCACGCTGCCCAAGGCAATGTGCTGTGTTTTGGGACTTTGTTCTGCAAAAAATTCTCTGATGGAAGCAAATTCAGTTGGGTCCCCAGCCATAGTGCCTGTGCCATGTGCTTCAATCAGACTGACACTTTCTGGTGGAAAACCTGCATCTTCATAAGCACGTCTTAAAGCTTTGACTTGTCCTTCCAGTCGGGGAGCATAAATGCTTTTAAATCGCCCATCACTAGAAGTACCGATTCCTTTGATCACTGCATAAATTGTGTCCTTGTCTCTTTCAGCATCTTCTAGGCGTTTGAGCACAATCATGCCGATCCCTTCACCCAACATCATCCCATCTGACTTGGCATCGAAGGGTTTGGCAGTCTCGCTGGGAGTCATTGCTGGTGTTTTGCTGAAACACATATAACCCATGATCGTGTTATCGGTGTCAACTCCACCAGTCAGCATCATGTCGCATCGATGTTCTACAAGTTCGCTGATTGCCATTTTTAAGGCACCGAACGAACTAGCACAAGCGGCATCAATAACGCAGTTGATCCCGCCCAAATCTAGGCGGTTGGCAATTCGTCCGGCGACGATGTTAGCTAACATACCTGGGAAAGCGTTCTCGTCCCACTTCACATATGCGCTTTTAATTTTCTGGACAATTTTTTGTGTATCCTCATCGGAAATACCACTGCTTTTGAGAACCTTTTCCCAAACGGGATATTCCAACCTGGAAGCAAGTGGCATACCGAGCTGCTTTGCCATTGCCACGCCTAAAATCACCCCAACAGTCTCGCGATTGAACTCGCGGGATGCACCATAGCCGGCATTTTCCATTGCCTCTTTCGCAACTACTAAGCTCAATAGTTGCGAAACGTCTGTGACTTCCAAGATGCTGGGAGGTATCCCAAATTCCATTGGATTAAAGTCAACATAGGGGATAAAACCACCTCTTTTTGAGTAAGTTTTTTCCTCTGGTGTTCTCGGATTCGGGTCGTAATAATCGTCTATATTCCAATGGGAGGATGGAACTTCAGTAATACAGTCAGTTTTATTAAGAATATTTTGCCAGTACTCTTGCAAGTTTCTGGCTTGGGCAAATAAAGAGGCCATGCCAACGATGGCTATCGGATTATGTTGCAGTTGTCTGTTAATTTTATTGACTGATAGAGATTTATCTGACATCTTTTTTTTCTCCTCAATAAGCTCAATAACTGCCTTTTCAATCTCGTTGATCTGATTTTCTAGCTGCACTAAGGCAGTGTTAATTGAATGAGCAGACATAAGACATAGACTAATCTTTAGTGAGAGTGGATTATTGCTTTGCTGTAATTTTTGATGCGGATTAACTTCTTTATAAAAAAGCTATCCTATCCCACCTGCGGCAAATCAATGCCACCCTGATTAGCTGATTTTTCTGGTTTTTCTAGCAATTTCGGTCATCTTACAGCAAGGACGAAATTTACTATGCTGTTGTGTATTCAAATTGCACAATTGCTAAAAGTCATTATGTTTCATTTGTTTGTAGTCATTGATCACAAATGAATTCAGACAAATCTCTTTTAAGAAGTGCAATTTAAATACCCAGTTTTCTTATATAACACTCGATTCTTCTTGAGATGGTGGTAAGAGATCGATGACATTGTTGAAACTGGTGAAATAGTCTTGCAGTGCGATCGCAGCTTGACCTGTAAACTCAATCCATTGGTTATGGCACATATTTTGAGGAATTGTTTCTCCCTGGAGCAATGGAAACGTGGGAGTAGCTATTAGAACAGAAACGCTTTTTTCTCCAGAAGCAGTTTGATTATCAAGATTAACTGCGGCAACGTAACTGCTGTTAATGACAACGTTCTGTATTTTTATAAATGCCATAGCCAGTTTCAGCGTCCAAGATAATCTAGTTTACGGAAATTGCTCTCTTGAGTTTGACATATCAGTTACAAAAGAAAGGCGTCTTCAATGGAGATAGCATCCGGCTGAAGGTAAATAATTTTAATCCTACATTCGCTCTTGAGTAGCTCCCAGCAAAATAATAAAAACGTATTTCGAGCGGAGAGTGTCACAAGAAATACGAAATAACAATAACAACCTCACGAAAAAAAAGTGCAACATAAATGTGTATTAACCTAGTATGCCTTGCCGCTTTCAAGCATTAGAATTAATAAAAACATTAGCACAGCCAATAACAATTAGATAGTTCGTTTTTAGCAGTTTTTCAAAAAAGATGTATTTGTGCAACTATGAACATTTGGTAAAAATCAAAAAGTATCGCTATTTACTATATATTTTACCAACGCCGGTTTTCTCAAAGGTTTTCAGTATACGAGTTGCCAGAAAACCTTTATTTACAAAGATTTTCGGCAATTTTTAATTCTTTCAAGAGATCTCTATTTTCTCTAGTTGCTTTCCTACTTGCTTGTGCCACCGGGTTATTCCGTAATTCACTTGAGCAGAATGAGCATCGCCAATAAAACAAGTACGTCCCATCCGTTCGCAAGTCATGAGAATTTCGCCGTATCCCATAAAAGGAGCAATCACAGAATCGTGCGGATTTGTATACAAATGTAGCAAATAATTGACGATCGCCTCGACTCCTTCAATGTGAGTTGGTGTCTGTGGTTTGGATATAGATTGGTGAGAAAAAATACCAACGTAGAGGTTCCCAAGAACTAATTCGTGTTGAAAGGGCATCTGCTGACGGCTGTAAAATTCGTAAATATTCCCCTCAGCGCGTATTACCGCAACAACTCGAGCTTTGTCCACTAAATAATTATGATTCCATGTTGGTGAAACAGTGGCGATCGCTAAAGCTGCATTCTCAGGTAGTTTATTAATAAATTGTTGGCTAGAGGTATCTCCACAATAAACGAGGTGACGACCCAAAATTGATTGCTCCCCAACTTCTACAACAGACTCTTGCTCAGTGACTTTTTCGGTTGGCTGTTCAAGCTGAGGTTGTGTTTTCTTGCGGGATGACTTAGCTTCCCTTTCGGCTATAGCACTCTTGAGAGTTTCTAACTGTAATTCTTCAAGCTTTAACTGCCAAATTTCTACTTGTTTGGCTTGAATTTCTGCTTCTTCAAGATCCTCAGATGCTAAAGCTTGCTCTAAAGCTTTTTGAGCAAGTTCAGCTAAAGTACGTTCTTTGCTACCCGTTCGCGCAACTTGGAGCAGCTTTGTTTTGTTTTTGGCGAGCGGTGTTCCTTCGATCATCTCTTGAATTTTTGGCGCAATATCTCTAGCAATCTGCTTTTCAAGCTGCATACTTCGTTCGCTATACCCGTGTTCTTTGGCGAGATCAGCAGTTGTTTTGAGTGGTGGTGAAATCATTTCACCACCAGCACGGCTATGTTGATTATCTCCGGCTTTAGCTCTGAGTCCTAATCGTTCGAGGATGCGATCGCGTTCTCGAAAAAGTTGTCCTCTTTCTAGATGATCCAACTCACTCCGAATGAAATTCTCGTCTATTTCCGCTAGACGAGCTTGGTCATCATCATCATAAGTGATAATATTGCATTCAATTTCTTCGAGTCCAAGTCGCTGACAAGCTGTCAAACGGTGCAATCCGGCAATCAAGTTCAGCTTCTGATCTACTGTGATCGGGTTCAATAGACCATTCAGTTTGATTGATTCTTTTAACTCTTCTACCTTCTCGTTCTTGATCGCGCGACGGTTCAGACTATTAAATGTGATTTTGTGTATGGACACTGGCACTGTAGGCATAATCGCAGTTCTTCAGTGTTTAGTGCGGAAGTTCATCGATAAATTATCAAAAACCAAAAATTCCTGACAACTTTGATGAGAATGTCTTGTATGTCACAGCTAAAATTTAGCTGTCCATCAATTGATATTACAATCAACTGAGTTAACACTATTGAAGCAAATCACCGCCTGAAAGTTCCCCCCTTTAGGAGGGAGATAAGAGAGAGAGCAATACGATTCGGTTAAAGGTTTGCGCTCTCAATAAATTAGTCATATTATGTCCGGTAGCATAACCATGCGGAAAAGAAACCCACCCCTAATACCGTTTCACTTTAAAGTTGATACATTTAGGCTTGCAGGGGAGGCA
>JAQYWO010000331.1 GCA_029379215.1 Rhizonema sp. PD37 | reverse complement strand
TTTCATTCATTAGGTATATTGACAAGTATGCAATTAGCTTAACCTGTCACGGATGGTAGGAGAGTGCTTATTGCAAGCGATTAAAGATGTATTGGGGGAAGCAGCCACTGAATCCGTGATCGCAGCTTGGACAGAAGCTTATCAGGCATTGTCTACGATCTTCATTGAGAGAGAACATGACATATATGGTACTTTTGCCAATAAAAATTGAGTCTTCCTTTGAGCAAAGTGATATGGCATGATCGCTCATGACAGCACAAGGAAGGCTCATCACTAAGACTTTTACAAGCCCTCACTATACTGCCTTAGCAGTTAGTGGTGGCTTGTTGACAACTCATCATAAACCGATTTTTTGTGAAAATATTGACTTTGGCAGCATTCCATGAACACCTTTTTGGGGACTATTGACAACTTGGGTAATCCGGAAGTTTACGGCTAAACTACATAACACATAAGCCTCTTCTGAGGATAAATTGGCAAAGTGTTCTAAGAAATTTATCATATTATTTAAAGCTTTTTCTAGTGCTTCATCTAAAGTTGAAGCAAACCCCATTGTGATGATATCTGTTGGAGTTTCAGCAATTGGTGTTGTAAGCTGTAAATCCTTGCGAACTTTGAGGTGAATAGTCCCGTTCATAGAAGTTTCAATTGCTGTCACATTAACTTCACCATCCCCTTGTGCTGAATGCCCATCACCGATAGAAAACAAAGCTCCAGTCATGAATACAGGCAAAAATATTTTAGAACCTGCTTGTAGTTCTCGGTTGTCGATATTGCCACCATAGCACCCAGGAGGAATTGAGTTATGGGAAGTTTCTCGTGAAGCGACTCCAAGAATACCAAAAAAGGGTTTGAGAGGAATTTTTATGCCGCTGTTTGCTGGAAATTCCGCAATGTTATTTTCCAAATCAAGAGGAATAAATCTCAGAACAGGCTGATGAAACTGGTTTGGTAATGCTCCCCAACCTGCGCGAATAGCATTGAAGCCTACAGGTAAACTGGGTTTGATAGCTATTAATTCTACTTCCAATACATCCCCAGGTTCTGCCCCACGCACATATATCGGTCCCGTCAGCAAATGAGGTCCTCCACCTACTTTTCTTTCAACGGGCAAATTGTGACAAATGTCAAGAAATTCTGGCGTGAGAAACTCCGATGGTGCTTGCTGATGAACATAATACCCACTGTAAGTTTCCACATCTATTGTTTCACCAGAGTCAATGATAACTGCTGGTTCTAGATGCTGCGAGAAACCCCCTAGATGCACTGTTTTCCTTGTGGCTTTCAGAATGCGATCGCTCATCGCTAAGTACTACTGACAATATAACCACTACTATAGCAATGTTCTGTCACGATCTAATACATTTGTGAAAGTAGTTATAGCGGAAGAAGTGCCTGTGAGATGAGAACACCGACATTTTCAGCTATCGTTGCTTTTCAAAACTTGTATCTAAAGGCTTAAGATTTTTCTAGTTGAATCGATGTCAATATAAATACATACTAAATACTTATTCAAATAGTGATTAGAGGCTAAATACTATTAACTCCTCACAAGACTTTTACTCAATCAAGCATGCAAATATACATGTAATACATATTACTAAATTATAGAGTATTTTTTTCATTAGACTAATAGTGGAAAAATTGTTCAATTCTCAGATAAGCTAAGAATACTTGTAGTAAATAAAATTACTAAAAAGCGAGAATAGAAATGGAAATAGTGCCTAAGCTCAAAACTTTGTTTACCGTTGTCATTGCGATCGCTGTTCTCGTAGGAGTCATAGGAGCAAAACCAGTTGAAGCAGTGACATTCGACTTCAACTGGAAAGGTAATGCGGGTTATTCTGCTGAAGGCTCATTTAGTTACGATGAAACACAAAATACTTCAACTATTACAGATGAGAATCTAGATTTTCTGAGGATTTCTTTCTTTGATGCAAATCACAAGTTGTTAAAGACTTACGTTAATATGGAAAATGGAAATGAAAAAGGTATAAATTCATATTTGGAGTTTAATTTCAATTCAACAACAAAATCTTTATCTGGTGCTTTTGATGTTGGTCAAGGGAACCTTACTGGGGAAAATGATTTTTATTTAAAAGGGGTAGCTAATTCAAATTTAGAATTAAGAAATTTGGACACAAACGTATTGGATAGCGGCTCAGCAACTATCAGCGTCGAAAAAGCTGAAGGTTCTCAATAACTGTTGTGGAAATAATTTCACGTAGACAGATAGTGTCATGAAGTTGTTGATAATATGCCTTTAAACGGCAAATACCGAGTTGATAACGATATTGGGAAGTGTAAATTTGACTTGTCATGCTCAACACTAATGAGTTAAATTGCTGGTTAAATACAAATAACTCAAAAACACGTAGAAATGACTAGCAACTACTCCTGTCTATATTTAGGAACAGTGATTTTTGTGTTGTCTGCAGGAATATCAGTTCAAGCAGCCCAAGTAGAATTTGGCATTTTTAAATCATCAGATACTCCACAGGCATACTGTCCTCAAAAAGTGATGATGACAGAAGAGAACGCCCCTTACTATGAAGGTGGCTATACAATCAACGGTGAGGCAAAGTTAAAATCTTTTGCCGGACCTTTTACTATCGCTTCTACCGATCCCTTTAGTGTTACTTGGGTAGCAACCTTGAAACCAGCTTACAGCAACTGTAAGGCAACTGGTCGCATTGTTAAAGAGGGTAAAGAAATATTTAATTCTCAATCTCACCTCCGTTTGCGGTTTACTGGCGGTAAAGTATTTTTGATTTTAGATATGACTGGCATCAGCGATGCTAACAGTTTTACAAGTGTTATTATCAAAAAAGGTGTTGTTACTGGTAATCCAACTTGGACCTGGGCTGGCACAGATTAATCTTTTTGGATCTATGAGTGCATATATGAGAAGTCACAAATTTTGTGGCTGCAGGCGGGTGATGGCATCATAGAAAAAAGATTATCTAGTAGGTATTTGACTGATTTTTTAAAGACCATGACTCCTCCGTTTAGGGGAGTTTTTTTATAATTCAACGTCAAATCTCACTTTTTATTCAGTTTTCTTAAGATTTTTTTCAGACACAAATCATCTTTAGCCTGGATGATGGAATTATTCCAGAAAGAATAAAGCGGGGGGACTTCCCGGAACAGGAACCACGAGGTTCCAAACGCTCGAAAAATCGTCAGGAGATGAGCCAGTGCGTTGGCGAGCCAGCACTGCAGGCGGGTTTCCCGCCGTAGGTGACTGGCGTTGGGGTTCCCCCGCTTGAAGCATCTGGCGTATCACCACGCTCTATGAGCAAACGTGGTGAGCCTGGGAACCTTACCAATAGGGATATCAAGGTAGCAATATCTTGACACTCTCCGTGGCTTTAGCCCGGAAAGTGTCAAGAACGTGACTATCATCTTTTCAGTGATAGCACGGGAGCAAGAGGTTATGTGTGCCTTTTCGGGTACATCGTTAAAAGCCAGGTAGAGCCCTATCAAGCTGAAATGAACACAAAACTATCGAAACATATCGCAATTCTTTCAGCAACGCCTGCAAAGTATGTGCATACAACATCTGACTCGTTCATCACCCAAGATATGACGATGGTTGATGAACGCTCTCATGGGCTGATACTTGGATTGCAATTTTACTGTTTCTTTTATTACAAGATAGCGATCGCCAAATATAAGGGCAAGCAATAAATCGCTTACTATAGGGTAATTTGCTCCCGTTTAAACTACCTACAAAAGACTATTTGATGGCTGTACAGCAGCTTGCTCAGTTAATTTTTACTAAGTGCGCCTCTGGGTTAGGAACGGTGAGGCAAAAAAATATTCAATATTTAGCACAACCAGGAACAGACTCCAAACTATTAGCAACCGACGTAGAAGAAATAAGTGTTACCTCCCCTTTACCGTTAAACATCCAACCCGTAGCAGGCACAATTTCTATAGCTTTTGGTTTTGATGGTTTAGCTACAGGTGTCTTGGATTGATTTTGTGCTGTAATCGCACTCAAGCGAGTATCAGTCCAAACAACATCATCACTGAAAAGATCGTCAGGGCCCGGAGGTAAACCACCGCGTCCGGTGACAATAAATTCGCTATCCTTATTGTCAAAAGCTGCACATTTAGAGGAAACCAGCCTTGGAGTATTTACCAAACCTGCGGGCAGTTGCAATAATCCTCGCTTCGGGTCAACATTGGGCGTTTTGATTCCTATAGTGCCTTGGACTCCAAGTTTAGAACTAGCAGTAATGTCACTTAGCTCAGTTGGGTTTGGGCGAGACTCAATACCATAAATGCCACTTGCTGTAATATTAACTCTACCTCCAGAACCTGTAAAAGCATTGGCGGTGATGTCACTATTTTCTTGAGGGATGGCAACGATAAAGCCCGACGGGGAATTGATAGTGATGTTACCACCGTCTCCACCAAGTTGTGCATTACCCGCAGTCGTAGAGATTATACTGCCACCACGCAGCAGCATTAAGTCTCCTACAAGTAAGTTGATATTGCCACCATTACCTGATTGAGATTCTGCAATCAACCTTCCTTGGTTGTCCAAATTAATTTTTGGAGAGGTAACTATAATATCTCCTGCCCTTCCTTTACTTTCTGATTGAACAAACACACCACTAATACCTCTGGGAATTACTATACTTTCACCAATAAGAGTGCTGCCTCTATTGGAAGCAGTCCCTGAAATTGTTACAGAGTCAGTGGCATTAATATTAATTGTGCCTGCATTTCCTTGTCCAAGAGTACCCGCAGTTAATATAGCGCCATCACGTAGCGAGAGATTTTTTGTAGTAATGCTGATATCGTTAGCATTGCCTATTCCATTTGGAGAGACAAGGCTGTATGCACCACTTACCCGCTGATTGCTACCAATGCCATCAAAGATGACAAAATCAGTAGCATCAATATTTATACTGCCTGCATTGCCTCTACCATCAGTATCTGTAGCTAAACGAGCACCATTTCCGACTGTAAGCGATCGCGTCTTGATATCAATGTTGCCCCCTTGACCTGATTCTGCTATTGCCACTTCGCTGTAAATCCCACCTGGAAATTTCTTTTGATTCACTCCTTCCAAGGAAACAGAATCAGTGGCTGTAATCCTGATATTGCCTGAATTTCCCTTTCCTAAGGTGCTAGCTGCTAAAAAAGACCCATCAGCAGTATTTAATGATCCAGTACTAATATTGATATCACCACCATTACCAATTGCCCCTAATTGCACAAGACTGTAAGCTCCACCCTCAGTCAAAAAGGAGACATTATCTCGTGCTTTTATCGTGATGTTACCGCCATTCCCAATTCCGAAAGTGTCAGTACTGATAATCGAGCCGCTAGCAACCTGAAGCGAGCCTGTGCTAATGTCGATGTTACCCGCAGCACCTCGTATTCCTCCTCCTAGCTGGCTGAATATAAAACTTTGGTCAGATAAAGAGACAATATCACGAGCTGTTATGTTAATATTACCGGCATTTCCTTCTTTGCCATAGCTGTTGACAAGCAATTGAGCCTGATTAGCGAGTTGCAGTGAGTCGGTGGAAATGCTAATCGTACCACCATTGCCGATGCCTACGCCAAACCCCTGTAATCCCACGGTGCTTGTGGCACTCCCTTTATCAAACAGGACATCATTGGCTTCAATAATCACATTGCCCGCATTTCCTCGACCCAAGGTATTTGCTGTCAAAAAAGACCCATCGGTAACAGAAAGCGACTTAGCTTTAATTCGGAGGTCATTCCCATTACCAATCCCGTCTGCTTCCACAGTCGTAAAGGCTGCACCACCTCTATTAAAAGAGGCACTATCGCGGGCTTCTATATTGATTCTACCTGCATCTCCCTTACCAAGAGTACTGGCAGTCAAAATAGCACCATCAGTTACTAACAGAGAACCTGTGGTTATACTCGTCTCACCACCATTACCAATAGCTCCTTTTTCGACTTGGCTAAAGACAAAGGCTCCATCAGTAAACTCAGCAGTATCACGAGCATTAATAATTACATTACCTGAATTCCCTAGACCCAAAGTGCTAGCTCTTAATCGGGAGTCATTTGTAACTAATATAGATCCAGCCTGAATTTGTAAGTTACCACCATTGCCCACACCTGTTGCTTCTAAAGTGGTGAAACCTAAACCTCCATTAATGAAACTAACTTGCCCTTGAGCATCAATCAGAAGATTTCCTGCATTCCCCTGACCAAAGGAACTAGTTTCAATCTTCGCATTATTGCTGACTTTGAGCGACCCAGTTTTAATGATGATGTCGCCTCCCTGACCGTAAGCATTAGCTTGTATCGCATTGGAGACAAGACTATGATCGTCAATTATCGCTTCTGTTGCATTAATTTCTATATTTCCTGCCAGGGTTTGGGGTGAACCCAACCCTGATAATATCCCGGCTCGTATTTCTGTACCTGCTCCAGAAATATTCAAATTGCGAGCATTCAAGGCAATACTACCACTTCCGCCTGCAAGTACATTGACATTAGTTTGATTACTCAAAGATACGTCTTGTTTGGCTATTCCATTGGGAAAATTCAAACTTAGGTCATTGCCATTAACATTCAGTCCAACAGTACCACTATCTCCGACACTGCCCAACTCTACTCGACCGCCTGGAACCTGTAAAATACTATTATCTAAGCTTAAATTCCCGCCTACAAGACCTAAGGTTTTATTAGGTGCACCTTGTAATATAGATCCAAGCACTTGGATATTTGCCGGATTCTGTCCAAATTGCAAACCAATCGGAACGCTAATAGTCAGCAAAGGTGTTGATTTCGGCGCAGTAGCACTAAATGTAGAACCATCAGCAAAGTTGAGATTACTAGCTGTACTTGCTAGGAAAGAACCGCCAACATTCAAACTAGCATTTCGACCAAAGAAAATACCATTGGGATTGAGCAAAAACAGGTTAGCAGTGCCATTAGCAGCAATTAACCCGTCAATTCTCGAGATTTCGCCACCTGTTACTCGGCTAATGATGTTTTGAATGTTCAGTCCATTGTTAAATGAAGCCGTACCTCCAGTTGGTACAGAAAATTCTTGAAAACTGTGGAACAAATTGCGTCCTGCTTGCGTTCCTCCAGTAATATTGAAGGTGCTGCCATTGATTGTGACGTTGGAATTATTGGGTAGAGTTCGATCTGGTGTGATTTGGGCTGAAGCATAATTGGCAGAGAAGACACAAGCGTAACTAAGAGCGATCGCCCAAGGGGCACTGGCGGAGCCAACTGCTAATAACTGACGCGAAATCACACCCATCCCTGACATTGCCGTCTTCCTCTGTTGAAATCGTCCAAACACTTAATTACTAATGAGTAAACCATTATTCAAGTCTCATTAGTGCAATAGCTTCGTAACACCTCTTTTTTCTTAACAAGACTTCAACTCTAAGACCACAGATAGTCTTTTTTCACACTTTCTAAGTCGCAGGTGTCAGCAACATCTTTGATCTGATACAGGTCGCGTAAGTAAGGTCCCAAGTTCTGATAGTCTTGAATTCAACGACGGTTGCACTTAAACTGCCCGTAGTAAGCGGTATCAAAGCGGAATAATGTTGTAAATAAACGGACATCTGCGGGTGTCACACTGTCTCCGCAAAGATAGAATCTAAGAAGATTCTTGAATCTAAATTGAATGGTCCTATTATTTATTTTACTTATCCTTACGGTAACTATGATTCCAGGGTAAAGAAAGTAGTTATTTCATCCGGATATTTGGCAGCATTGACAATTGGCGATCCAACTGAGATGTTTGCAGGTGAGTCAAAAGATTTGTTTGCGCTCAGTCGTTTTGAGAAATCTCGTCTAGAAAAAGTTATTCCCCAAGCTTGGGGCAACCCTACTTTGCCACAGTGTAATTCTTGAACTAAGATGTGCAGAGTCAGCGTTCTATCAATGCGTAAGTTATACAATATTCCAATAAGCTAAATCTCCGCTGTTGGAGATTGAGATGAGACGCTAAGGGGAGGATGCTATGACTACCGTTGACTTCACCCAGTATGAGATGCAGACTGTCTCCGATTTGCTGCGAACCGATACTAGGCAGGTGCCGCCTGTGCTACTCGAGGAGTCGGTTGCCGAGCTTGGAGTCGCCGACATTGAGCGCGAGGTGTTTTTCTCAAAACAGTACCATGATCTTGAGGTCGAAAAGCTCTGGAAGAAAATTTGGCAGTGGGCATGCCGCGAGGAGGAAATCCCTGAAATCGGTAACTACGTGGTGTATGATATCGCCGACCTTTCACTGATTGTAGTGCGTAGTGCAAAGAACGAGCTCCGGGCGTTCTACAATGTTTGCTTGCACCGAGGAACGCAGCTACTAGTTAGTGATGGCAAAGTCCCGGCGTTTCGATGCCCGTTCCACGGTTGGACGTGGAAACTTGACGGCACACTTGCTTATATTCCTTGCCAATGGGATTTTGAACACTTAGACTCAGAAGCCCTCCGTCTGCCCGAGGTAAAGGTAGCGACGTGGCAGGGCTTTGTGTTTGTCAACTTCGATCTTGAGTGTGAGCCACTGGAAAGCTACCTGGAGAACATACCCGAACACTTCAAGCACTTTCCCCTAGAAGAGCGTTATACAGCTGTACATGTAGCTAAGGTGATGCCTGCCAACTGGAAAGTCACGCTTGAGGCGTTCATTGAGGCATACCACTCGGTGGCAACTCACCCGCAGATTCTCAAGTTCACTGGCGACGCCAATTCCCAGTACGACGTGTATGGGCGTCACAGCCGCATGATTACACCGTTCGCGGTTCAGAGTCCACACTTAAGTCACCAGGTGGATCAGGAAGAAATAGTTCAGTCCATGGCAGCGTTCGGAGGAAACGATCCAGCAACCGTACACTTACCTAACTCTATGACGGCACGGACATACGCAGCTGAGGCTGCCCGACAGCGAGTGAGCGATGGGACGGGCGTTGACTGCTCGGCTGTGTCTGATACTGAGATGCTCGATGCTATTGAGTACTTCATCTTCCCCAACTTCATGCCGTGGGCAGGTGTAGGAACGCCGTTACAGTTCAGGTTCCGACCCAACGGTAACGATCCCGACTCTTGTATTATGGAGGTCCTCATGCTCCTGCCTTACCCGGAAGGGAAGCGTCCAAGCGCAGCTAAAACTCACTGGCTGACACCAGAAGATAGCTGGACTAACGCGCCAGAGTTAGGAACACTTGGTTCAATTCTCGACCAGGATAGCTCAAACTTGCGCCGTGTCCAACGAGGTTTGAAAGCGTCTGCTAGATCAGGGGTTACGCTCTCGCGATATCAGGAGTCCCGTATCCGGCACTTCCACTTGGTACTTGAGCGCCAGTTGCAGTCTTGATATCAAAATATAAAATCTTTGAATTCTGTTGATAGTTGGGAGCAAGCGCTTGATACCAACTATCAACCCAATACTGCAAGGGCTGAGAAATTGATCTGTTGAGGCAGGCAGTTCTTGAGCAGGGGATGCAGGGGATGCAGGGGATGCAGGGGATGCAGG
>JAQYWO010000330.1 GCA_029379215.1 Rhizonema sp. PD37 | reverse complement strand
TCCTTATATGGAAGGGCTTTCAGCGTATGACAGAACACGTATTTATTTCCTACATAATTTTGAATGTCAACCAAAATGAAAAGTCTACTTTGAACCCCAATTATGCAGGCGTTGAAGTCCCTTTTCCGTAACAGATGCAGAAACTCCATAGTTCCTCTCAACCTCGACAAGAGGAGATAATGGTTTTATGATAAGTTTATCGAGACCGATTTTTGGCAAACCGAAGCGGGGGCGAAAACCCTAGGGGGTTTGCCAAAATTAGAACCTTGAAAAATCAATACTTTTAGATGACAGATTATTTGAGTTGACCTATTTGAGGTCATGATTTTAATGGACAAGTGGAACTTTGCCAAAACATAGTCCGAAACACATGTCCAAAGCGCCTTTCAGTGCGTGGGGGTTGAAACGAAGCGAATCCCGGCAACGGGACTGAAACCTATTGAGAGCAAAAGAAAGACAAAACTTTCGGTTAAGGTTGAAACGAAGCGAATCCCGGCAACGGGACTGAAACTCCAAGGTACTCTTTTCTTAAATCTCGTGGTGATGGTTGAAACGAAGCGAATCCCGGCAACGGGACTGAAACACAATGAATCTGAATCAACGACGACGCCCGGACGCGGCGACAAGTTGAAACGAAGCGAATCCCGGCAACGGGACTGAAACAGTCTACTATTGATTTTTCTAGAACAAGTTTTTCATGTTGAAACGAAGCGAATCCCGGCAACGGGACTGAAACATGCAAATAATTGGATCTCTTTGTGGGATAAGCAAGTTGAAACGAAGCGAATCCCGGCAACGGGACTGAAACCTTCCATCATCATTGTGATAAACCATAGGCCCTACGTTGAAACGAAGCGAATCCCGGCAACGGGACTGAAACTTTATTTGATATTAATTGTATGGCAAGTATTTACGAGTTGAAACGAAGCGAATCCCGGCAACGGGACTGAAACATTTACGAAAGCAGTGCGATTAACCAAGTTCCCGAGTTGAAACGAAGCGAATCCCGGCAACGGGACTGAAACTCGACTTTACTCATCTCGGAAACATGAATATTTGTCAGGTTGAAACGAAGCGAATCCCGGCAACAGGACTGAAACTATAAACTAAATCTTTATTAAATTCATCATTCTTAAGTTGAAACGAAGCGAATCCCGGCAACGGGACTGAAACCAGTAAGATAATCGTCGGCAATAATTCCTTGTGGGAGGTTGAAACGAAGCGAATCCCGGCAACGGGACTGAAACAAGGCTCACCCGACATGTTGATGTTATCCAAACTGGTTGAAACGAAGCGAATCCCGGCAACGGGACTGAAACAGCGATCGCTCACAAGCAATCACGAGTGTGGAAAGTGGTTGAAACGAAGCGAATCCCGGCAACGGGCCTGAAACTGATTGTTTTTTTAAAGTCCTAAGACGGCAGTGGGACAAGTTGAAACGAAACGAATCCTGGCAATGGAACTGAAACAAATTTTTGCCACTTTATATTCCAAATTACTCAAACATTTTCTAACGATTCTCCCGTAAGATAACGTTCCAGTGCATCCGTCACTAACTTATTGAGATTCACCCCTCTATGTTGGGCAAATAACGCCGCCTGACGATGAAGTTGGCTACCTACACGCACATTAAAACTCCCCTTAAACGGCTTTTCTGGCTCAATTCCTTTTTCTTCACAGAGAGTCAAATAATCATCAATTGCTTCCTCAAAACTAGCCAAGAGACTAGCCACATCTTCCCCCTCAAAACTAATTAAACTGCGGATATATTCCACTTGTCCGTAGAAGATTTTGTCTTCATCGTTATAGTGAATAGACCCGAAATAATCCTTGTATTGCATCATGTCATTCATAGTAACTCCTCCCTTTGGAGAATCTCAATAATCTGTTCAATCTGATATCGTTTGAGAATATTTTGAGGATGGGGTTTGTGTAGCGTCATAATCACTCCCGCATCATTGAGAAAACGCCGCCTTGAACCTCCTGTCTTACCTGTGCCAGCCTCCTCAAAACCAAACCCAGAAAGCAAGCTTACCAGATCCTCCCATGTGAAATCTTTGGGACGACTTAGAAATCGCTCAATTAATTTCTCTCTGCGGGTCATCAGAACTCCAGACTGCTTACTTATATTATCTGTCAAAAAAGACGATCTGCAACTAAAACTAGTTACATGATTGCGTTCAACAAATTACAGTTTTCGTGGATGTGAAGACTCAAAGTCTTGTCATTCAGTCAGAAAAAAAACAGAAACTGCGATTCGCAAACTATTCATTCTAGGGTCGAAATTCAGGAAAACAATTGCTTTTGATGATATATATCACTGATGATAATATATTGGTATGTGCTGGAACGTGGAATTGTATCCTCTTTTTGCACAAGAGTTCTTAGAGTTTTCCGAGGCGGTGCAGGATGCTTTATTAGCAGAAGTGGCCTTGCTGGAAAAGTACAGTACACAGCTAAATAGACCCCATGTAGATACGCTCAACGGTTCTAAGCATACAAACATGAAAGAGTTACGGTTTACAGCAGACAATGGTGTGTGGCGAGCTGCCTTTGCCTTTGATCCAAAACGTCAAGCAATTCTGCTGGTTGCTGGGGATAAATCTGGAGCGAGTGAGAAACGCTTTTACAAGCAGCTGATTAAAAAGGCAGATGAACGCTTCGACAATCATTTAACTCAATTAAAGGAGGAAGACTAATGACCAAAGGAGAAATCTTACAAAGTATATGGGATAAATTGCCAGAGGAGCGTAAGCAACGGATACAGGCTCGGACGGAAGAATTAGAAGCGGAATATCTCACATTGCAGGAACTGCGACTAGCCACAGGGCTAACACAGGCAGAAATTTCACGAAGCTTGCAAATGCCGCAATCGAACGTGTCGCTCTTGGAAAGAGAGTCGGATATGTTGCTTTCTACATTGAGGAATTACATCAATGCCATGGGCGGTAACCTGATTATTTCGGTTGAACTTCCGAATCAACCACCAGTTCGCCTGAGTATGTTAGGTGACCTTGTAAGCAATTAAACCAAGTTCTGTACAATTTTTTTAGCGATCGCCACTGCATTGTTATATTGTGTCACTACGAGCGTTGCCATTGCAGGCAACGAATTGGCGTTGAAGTCCCTTTTCCTCAAGAGACATAGAAACTCTATAGTTCCTCTCAACCTCGACAAGAGCAGATAATAGTTTTATGATAGGTTCATTGAAAGCGATTTTTGGCAAACCGAAGCGGGGTCAAAAACCTAGGGGGGTTTGCCAAATCCAGAACCTTGGAAAATCAATACTTTTAGACTTCAGGTTGTTTGAGTTGACCTATTTGAGGCGACGAATTTTATGGACAAGTGGAGCTTTGGCAAAACACAGTCCGAAACCCATGCCCAAAGCGCCTTTCAGTGCGCGGGGTTGACTTGAAGCGAATCCCGGTAACGGGACTGAAACTTTTCCCCCGACATAACTTCTCAGTTTGTTGGTGATACTGTTGACTTGAAGCGAATCCCGGTAACGGGACTGAAACTCAGTTAGCGATCGCAAACAATATTCGCTACTGGTCCATGTTGACTTGAAGCGAATCCCGGTAACGGGACTGAAACTATCCTGTTCATATGCTGCCCTTGAATCTCTTAAGGGTTGACTTGAAGCGAATCCCGGTAACGGGACTGAAACCATCAACAGCGTCTGGGACAGGAATGCCTAATTCGAGGTTGACTTGAAGCGAATCCCGGTAACGGGACTGAAACATATTAAATTTCTCATTAATAAACTGACTACTTAAGGTTGACTTGAAGCGAATCCCGGTAACGGGACTGAAACATAAGAGCAACGATGCTGTAAACCAAAAACTTTTTAGTTGACTTGAAGTGAATCCCGGTAACGGGACTGAAACGTTTCGCTTTAAAGAACCCTGTTAATGTTGCACTCAAGTTGAAATGAAGCGAATCCCGGTAACGGGACTGAAACTCTTTGAAAGCTTGACTTTCTTTTGTCCAAACTTCGGGTTGAAATGAAGCGAATCCCGGTAACGGGACTGAAACCCAAAGTCTGGATCGTGGTCGGAGTCAACTTCGATGTCGAAATGAAATTTATTAACTTGGATCTGATGCTTCATCCATGTTTCAAAATTTTCAGGAATTTGATACTTACCAATACTAATTTTAATGGCAAGTTCCCAATAGGAAGCGGGGCTGAGCAAGATGTCATTTAGGGGATTAACAATCAAATCACAGGCGACTTGGTTAAGAGCGCGATCGTTGAGTACAAACTAGAGAAATGCTTGAGTATCGAGCAGAAACTTCATGGCATGTAGTCGTGAAAGTCTTCTAAGTGTGTTTCATCTTCTCTGGCGATGGTTAGGGTTCCGATTGCACTACCGGGCTGGCGAGGCTTGCGGAGTGGTTGGAATTCGGCAATCAGTCGAGCGACAGTGCGATCCCGCTTTGCGGGCAGCACTGTCGCTCGTTCGCGTTCGCGAAGCGTCTCGAAGAGAAGCGTCTCCCCTTGGGAGAAGACTCGCTACCGCTGACGCTCGAGGACTCGCTAACGCTTCGCTAACGCTAACGCTATCGCCGGAAAAAAATCTGCACTTCTTCACCCGGTTGCAGACTTGTAATCAGTTCAGGTAAACGAAGTTGAGCTTCTGTTAATGGAATCCGTGTCATTGTTTTGTGCTTTTATACCATCGTCCTTACTTATAGCAGTTTTCACATTGATAGACTACAGCACTCGTGTAAGGGCAGGTTTTAGATAATATTGGATGCACCCAGATATCTAGATGAAACCTGCCCCTACTCCAAAACTGTGGTCTATACATCTGAAAATCGCTGTCATTTAACAAAAAAGTCCCTTGGCTTCTGATCAACTCATAACCTACATGAAAGCTTTACCTGAACTTGGCTTTAGACTTTTATGATGATTTTTATTGATAATCAGAACTGAATGAACATTGATGAATACTTCCAAACCCTCACCACCTTTCCTCCCCGCCAATTTCAACGTGAAACCATTGCTAAACTCCTTCATCGCCAAGACATCTTTCTACGTGCACCTACAGGTTCGGGAAAAACGGAAACGGCGATCGCACCTTTTCTCTTCGCCAAAGCCCTCAACCTTGACTTCCCCAACAAACTTATCTATGTTGTACCGCTCAGAACCCTGGCAAACAGTCTCCGTCAACGAGTAGAAGATTTAGTAGAACGGTGGGCGCAAATTCATCAGCTTCCCCGTTCTCTAATTGTGACATTGCAAACAGGAGAAAACCCGGAAGATCCTCGTTTTGAAGGTGATATAGTCTTCTGTACGATTGACCAGATGTTGAGTAGCTTTTTAAATATTCCCTACTCAGTCGGTCGCGGTTCTGCTAATGTCAACTCTGGGGCAATTTTTGCGTCTTACTTGGTGTTTGATGAACTGCATTTACTCGATCCAGAACGCTCTTTTACTACTGTCCTCAAAATATTACAGCAAGTCAAAGGTGTTTCGCCATTTCTGTTAATGACTGCTACGTTAACTGATGAACTTGCAACCCAAATTCAAAATATGATTGACAATGGAAATCATTCGAGTTGAAGATGCCGATTTGCAGGTTCTAGAGAGTAATCGTTGCCGCACTTTTCGGGCACTTTCTCAACCGCTGACTGCACAAGTTATTTTGGCTGACATTCACTCCCACCAGCGAAAACGAGTCATCATTATCTGTAACACTGTATCTCAATCTCAAGGAATTTATCGAGATTTAGAGGCACTCAATCCTGAATATGAGTTAAATATTATACTGCTTCATGCCAGATTTTTACCAGAACATCGCGCTCAAAAAGAAACTTTCCTGAAAAAGACATTCGCTCAAGACTGGCGACAAAATGATGAAGAGATTTGCCAAGTTCTGATTTCCACACAGGTCATTGAAGCGGGGATTAATATTACCTGCGAAGTTATGCACACTCAACTTTGTCCGATGAATTCTCTACTACAACGAGCTGGTCGTTGTGCCAGATTTCCAGGAGAATGGGGAGAGGTATTTGTCTATCAGTCGGTTGAAGTTAATCAGGCGAATTTAAAATTAGCTGAGATAGATTTGGAACCTGAATCAGTCGAAGCGGAGAAGACAAAACAAAGTTTTCTACCTTATAAAGAAGATTCCTGCGTGCTGACATGGCAAGTTTTACAAACCCATACTGAACCAGAAAAAGCCAATCACAATGTTGGTTTTCGGACTGAGGAACAATGGATTAATCAAGTTCATTCGGCAGAAAATTTGCAGGCACAGCAGCGCAGGCAAAATAATCGGATGGATTTTGAACAAAGATTTGAGGATGCTTTTTTTCGGGGAGATGAATCTGCTGCTAGAGATTTAATTCGTAGCGTTGATAGTCGCAGTGTCTTCGTTTGGGAAGAGCTTACTTATATTGATATCAGTGATGAAAAGCCAATTGATCCCCAAACACTATTAGCTTTTTCGGTTCCTGTCACTACACTTTACAAAGTCTGGGCAGAGTTCAAAAATCAAGGGTTTGGTGCAGAATGGATTTTTAAGCGAATTGAAGCACCTAAAGAAAAAGCCGAAACATACAGTCAACCAATTTGCACGCCAATTGCCTCATACGAGAAGTTAAAAACCAGTATTCGGATTTTAGTCAATCCCCGCTATGTGGAATATGACGAGCATATAGGGTTGATGATGGGCGTGGATACGTATGGTAACGGTTTCAAGTCACCAGAAAAACCTGAGCGTACCCCTCCCAGTCAATACCGTTATTGTATGGATAATTACGTAGGACATCTGGTGTTGATGTGGAAGTGTTGGCGAGAACCTTTCATGACAACTCAATTCAAAAATGGAGTACTTGTAGAAACTACTTACGCTAGTGTTAGCAATGAACTTGTAGCTACAGGTGGGCGATTTATTAAAAGCAAAATCTTTCCCCAGGTGAAAGAGACTGAAGCAGAAGCTTTGTTTGAAATACTCGTATTTTTAGCTATCTTTACCCATGACTTAGGCAAGCTACAAGTCAAGTGGCAGGAAGTGATGCGAGGATGGCAAGCGATCGCACACTCCTCCTTCCAAGGGCGAAATCCAGGAAAATACCTGCTTGCACACACTGACTATAACCCAGAAGATAAGCAACAATGGGAGGCGCTGAAAGCCTATGAAAAGAAACACAAGCGCCCCAATCACGCAATTGAAAGTGCTTTTTTAGCACAGGAAATTCTCAAACAATCTTTAATCCCTCTGCTACGCGATTATTTTACTAACGATGCGGAACAAATTAAATACCTTTGTTATACGGTTATTATGGCAGCAGGTCGTCACCATTCGGCTTGGGCAAGCGGATGGGATAATGCTGATGTGGCCAGAGTTAAGAATATTGAACTACACTCAGGGGCAACAGAGGCGATCGCTGACAGTTGGCGGAGTATGAAGCGGTTTTTACCTACAACGTTACCTTTAGCTGAAGCGAACTTGAGTCGAAAGCTCTACCAACTCAAAGAATTTGATCTAAATCGGTTTGGCAGTGATGAAGTGGAATATTTGCAACTTTATTTGTTGGTGGTGAGGGCTTTGCGATTATGCGATCAACGGTCTGTCCAATTACTGTCCAGAAGAATAGTGATATAAAAAACCGCCTTCGCGCAGCATCTCGCAGAGAAGACGCCAAGGCAGCCAAGAAAAGAGCTCCTGAAGATAGATAATAACGTAAGTTGTTAGTACCCATCAACGGTATCAAGTTTATACAAAAAATACGGTTTTAAGTATTTTAAAATACCTATTTTTTAAATTTATTACTTGAAAATAGACGCTTTTGGATAATTAGAGGTTCATGTCATTAATTTTGAGGAGTACGTAGTGAGCGATTTATCGCTCAATTTTAAGCACTAAAGTGCTTACTACGAACTTTTACAACCCATTAGAGCAACTTGGGATAATTATTCGCTAACACCCCTCTCCCAAACTTGGGAGAGGGGCTGGGGGAGAGGGCGAGCGATATTCATTTCGTCGCGGAATACCCCTTTTCCGGCAGGGTATAAGATTATTGGAAGTACACGACTCTATGAGGCGGAATGGCAGGTGATAGAGCGCTTATTTGTGGTGAAAAAATTCGGTAATTATGCGGACACTTTTTTGATGTTGGGTTTGACGCAGCTTGTAGAGTTTGCCTTGAGGGAAACTAAGCAAAAAAGCGAGATTCAGGTTATTGATGAGGGAATACGCTACTGCATCCAGTTTAAAAAGGCTGTGGATTTAGAACCTGTAGCCAAACTGATGTACTTTGACCCATTTCCACCAGTAAAAGGTCAGAAGACAGATAGCAGCAAAATTCCGGAGGAAATTGTCTTTTTTGACACCGTTGAGCAAACCGATGTCCGAAAAGTTTATCGGGAGTATTTATTCGAGCAACGCGGTAAACCTCAATTGACGGAAGATGCACCTCAACAACCCGATCCGAGAACTCAGAACGGAGTTGTGCTGACTACCATGCGGTGCGATCGCAATCACAATGAGTTATGGCAGGTTAGCTGGGAACTTAAAGATAACTATGGCTCTTTAATTGCGGCGCTGTTTCACGGCTTTAGTCAAGAAAATCCTGGAACGGAGGCAGTTGTAGACTTTTTTCAACAAGCAACAGGCTGCAAGTTACCAAATACTGCCAGTGCGGTTAAAGTTTATTTGCCTACCTCTGTTCGAGGGGTAAACCGAGTTAAAGCAGATTGCAACAAAGTTGATTCCCAAACAGCAGATTGGCTGAGTTTGTGGTTAATTGCTACAGGTTTCTTTCATTTTGGCGTTGCCGAACGAGTCAAAATTGCCGAACGAGTTTACGATTGGCGAGTTGTTGCTTTGCAACCTAAAGATATTCAGTTTAAGAAATATCGAGAGGTGCTGCAAAAACTATTGATCCACAATCCACCAGGAGGAGGGCATGGTATTGCCCGGTTTGATGCGGAGTTGGTGTTGCGATTTTGTCAGGAACTGCTGAATCACTTTTTGCAAGCCGAGAGTCAACCGGACGACTTTGATTTGTGGGAACCTATCAACCATTTTGTGAGTAACTTTGCCGGGACTCACTTTGGCTCAAAAGGTCAAGTTTATGGTGTTAAGGAAGTGTTTACTTTAGGGCTTCCGAGTTGGATTCGTCCTCAGAACGACGAAGAATTACGCGATTATCAAACTGTTTTGCAAGAGCATTTATTAGTCGTGCGATCGCTCTCTGTTGAGGAAGGCAACAGCGAGTTATTAGCTAGATATCGCGACTTTATCACTGGCACGGACTTGTCTCAGTTTTTTCGCTTTCAAGTCAGCTATGCCGATTATGTTATCAAACAGCTAGCAGATCCAAGTGCAAGAGCCGTACTTTTTTCTAAACATGGAATCCACCTCATGATCCAAAATTTGAAACGTCAAGATGATCGAGAATGGTCTTTAACTGAAATCACTGAAGATCCAGGATTTTTGAATATTGCCAAAGCTATTAACAGTAAACCAAAAAGTTTTTCTCCAAAGAGCGACCGCTAAAATACTTATATGT
>JAQYWO010000033.1 GCA_029379215.1 Rhizonema sp. PD37 | reverse complement strand
GTTAAGAGCGCTGAAGCGCAACTACGAACCTATCTTTTATTTATAACTCATTTACCGAACATGATAGAACAGGGATAAAACGCCATTTTTTTCTCATTTATCATACTTTTTTGAAGTAAGTTTTTATATACATAAAGTGTTGAAACCCTGACTATACAGGCGCGTACTCAGAATGTCTTCAAACTTAATGCTTTGTAATACATAAAGTTAAAATTTATTTATAGAACATTGAATGATATAAACTGGGAAACAAATGATGTACTTCAAGCCTTCTATTTTTTAGAACTCCCGAAAAAATGAGCGAACCGAGAGAATTAACTATGAACAAAATCGCATTTGCTTTGCTTTGCTCCTCTAGCTTTTTTGCTTTCATCGTACAAACTGCTAATCCAGCTTTGGCTAATAAGGTTTCTGCCGAAAATTTAGCTTATCCTCAGGCAAAACCTATTGCAAACCAGCAAGTGAATGCACCTGTTACTAAAAATCCAGAAGTCCCATCAGTTCGCTCAAATGAAAAAGCGAAAGAACTGGCTGTACAGATGTTTGGCTGTGATTGCCCTAGCTGTCAAGCTCGTGCCAGCCAAGTCTTGCTGCAAGGGAATTTGCCTCAGCCTAATTAACCAATTATTGAAGCCCAATCCCTAACTCCTGCTGAAGTTCTGCAATAGTTTGAGGTTGAATCTTTCCTGTTTTCGACTCATCTATTGCATCCAGTAAACGACGTGCATTCGCTGGCGATCGCAGAAGATAAACTGTTTCAACCAAACTCACTAAATCTGACTCAGCAATCAAGGCTACATTTTCGCTCTTCTGACGGTTGATGATATACACTTGATGATTTTCTACTACCAGATCTAACAGCTTAAAAAAGTCATTTCTGGCATCGGTTGGGGATGTGATTTTGTAGGATAGCATCAGTTTATGTACAGACTTCTGTACATCTATTCTAAATTATCAATCACTTTGCAGACAACTTCCAAAAAAAAGAATTTTTCACGGGTTAATAGCTGAATCGAAATATTGCGAAAGTTCTAGCACATTTCAAAGCTTGTAGGGGCTCTCAGCCGAGAACCCTTACAATATGGTGTACGCTAATTTTATACTTGCAGCAGTCAATTAACTTTCAAAGCTTAACGTCTACCTCCCTGAATCTGGTCAAAAACAGATCCATCGTCAAAGAACTTTTTCTGAACTGTATCCCAGCCGCCAAAATCTTTAACTGTGTAGAAGTTGCTAATCTTGGAAAACTGCTTTTGTGTTTGCTGATTGACTGTAGAGTTAACGGGGCGAAACCCTACCTTAGCAAATTCCCGCTGCGCTTCTGGTGTGAAGAGGAACTTGACAAAAGCCTCTGTCACTTGTCGAGTACCGCGCTTGTCCACCACCTTATCTACTACAGCAACCGGGTTATCAATGGAAATGTTGACTGGCGGAAGCACGGTAGGAAAGTTGGATTCACCTTTCAACTTTGCTAAAATCTCCTCATTCTCATAGTTCAACAACACGTCTCCTTGATTTCGCTTGTAGAAAGTATCACTAGATTCCCGCGAATCCTTCGGCAGCACGGCGACATTTTTGTAAACTTTAGTTACATAATCACGGGCTTTTGCTTCATTCCCTCCTGTTTTCATCACTGAACCCCACAATGCCAAGAAGTTCCAACGAGCACCCCCAGATGTCTTGGGATTGGCGGTTATGACACTAATTCCTGGTTTTGTCAAGTCAGCCCAACCGTTAATTTTCTTGGGATTGCCAGGACGAGTGACCAGTACGACTGCTGAACGAGTGACGATCGCGCCGTTGGGGGCCTTGTTTTCCCAACCGGATTTGATCAGCCCTGCCTTCTGGATTTTCTCCACATCAAATCCTAGCGCCAAAGCCACTACGTCTGCCTCTAAGCCATCAATCACCGCCCTTGCTTGAGTACCCGAGCCGCCATAACTCTGCTGAAAAGTGACTTCTTGGTTGTGCTCTTTCTTCCACTTTTGTGTAAATAGGGGAATAATTTTTGAGTAAGCTTCCTTCGTGACAGCGTAAGAAACCAGAGTCACTTCCAATGGTTTATTCTGACTGATAATCTGAGTCGCACTATTAGGTTGTTGTTTTTGCAAGGTAATCCCTGCATCTACGGGCAAGATTCCACTAACAGTCAAACCTGTTGCCACCAGTAGGGTACTCTTGCGAATTGAAAAGTTTTTCCACGGTTGCAGTAAGAATTTCCGAGTATTTAATTTGTGATTTTGCACGGTTAGGAAGCCTTGATAATTAAAGTACGTTAAGCCGATATGTTTATAGAGGTTTATTGATTAAATACAATTTCATAAATAGATGAAAAAAGCAAGTATTTGGGTATACATTTGAAAGTTCTCGCTCCCACAGCCATTCGTAAGTGCTGCTTTACGGCGACGCGATCGCGCTCAACCCCATAACTTACTGACAATCAAATCTGGACGCAAATGCATTTGGGGGAACTATTCGTTTTTCAGGACGCTTTGCGCCTCAAGTCTGCTTACAGCAATTAGGGTAATGAAACACGTCTTTTTTATCTCACGCATAGACGCCTGACTCAGCTTCCCGTAGGGTATGCGCTTTGAACACATTCATTGTGGTCTAAATAACTGAAAACTGGTGTAAAGAGATTTTTTGATCCTAGTAGTTATGCACTGTACAAAATAACCATAATATGCAGCACGATTTTTGGTTGTTTCAGATGGTTTTTGGCAGTCTTCATTTGCTCGCATATTTGCTGCCCTGAATACTTGAAATGACGAAAAAGGGCAGAAACACCCAAATTGTTTTTAGTACATATATACGATGCATAAGTCATATAGCCAAAAATGTGAGGAAATCTTCACTTTTCCTATCTAGTAATCGCAGATTTTCTCTTGAATTATTAGCGCTTGTTAATGTATTATACCATCACTTCACAATACGGCATTTCTAGAGAGGAACCGTAAATGCAAAAAAAGAGAACAGTATGAAATTGTGGCACAGTGTTTTAAAACAAGTAGGACGACTCACCGAAAAAATTACTAACGGCTTGAAGCTAAATTCGCTAAAAGGCTTTCTCTCACTGTTTTTTGTGGGAATAACCTTGAGCGTGGCGATCGCTGCCTGTTCTGGTGGAAATACGAGTAATTCCAATGATAGTTCTGCTGCTAATCCTAGCGCTAGTCCTGTTGCTGCTAACAAGCAGGATATTGAACTAACCCTCGTTTCCTTTGCTGTCACCAAAGCCGCTCACGAAGCCATCATTCCTAAATTCGTAGACAACTGGAAAAAAGAGCATAACCAAAACGTAACCTTCAAGCAAAGCTATGGGGGTTCTGGTTCTCAAACTCGTGCTGTCATTGATGGTTTGGAAGCAGATGTTGTCCATTTATCGCTAGCTGGCGACACACACAAGATTGAAAAGGCTGGATTGATTCAGCCTGGATGGGAGAAAAAAGTCCCCAACAATGGCATTGTCTCCAAAACTGTTGCCGCATTAGTCACTCGCTCAGGCAATCCTAAAGCGATTAAAACATGGTCAGATTTAACGAAGGACGGTGTAAAACTGATTACTGCCGATCCTAAAACTTCAGGCATTGCTCGCTGGAATTTCCTGGCGCTTTGGAATTCAGTGATCAAAACTGGAGGAGACGATACTAAAGCGACTGACTTTGTTACCAAGGTTTACAAGAATGTGCCCATTCTAACTAAGGATGCTCGCGAAGCCTCGGACACATTTATCAAACAGGGTCAGGGAGATGCGCTAATCAACTACGAAAATGAAATTCTCTTAGCACAAAAGAAGGGCGAGAAGCTGAATTATGTCGTGCCAGATGTGAACATCTCTATCGACAATCCGATCGCTGTCGTGGACAAAAACGTTGATAAACACGGTACCCGCGAAGTGGCAGAAGGTTTTGTCAAGTACTTGTTTAGTCCAGAAGCACAACAGGAGTTTGCCAAAATCGGATTCCGACCTGTAGATGAGACTGTAGCACAGACGAAGGAAGTAGCAGACAAATACCCCAAGGTCAAAAATCTGGGTACAGTTGCTGACTACGGTGGTTGGGATGCGGTCGATAAGAAGTTCTTTGCAGACGGCAGTCTTTTCGACAAAATTCAAGTAAAAAACAACAAAAAGTAAATTTTTTAGCTGTTAAGTGCTAATTGCCAATCGTTCTTCTGTCTAACCTTAGCCATTCTCCCTACTCCCCTATGACTATATTCTCTCCTCCATTTCGTTCTCCAAAACTAGTTCCTAAGAAAACTCCGGGTGGGAAGACCTTTGTACGTCGGTTATTCCAACTTCCTTGGACATGGCGAATTACTTTAGGATATTTGACTGTAATGTTGTTTGTTCCGATAGCAGCCATGTTCCAGAAAGCGAGTACTAAAACTCCGGCTGAGTTTTGGGCAATAGCTACTACTCCGCTCGCACTGGATACATACAATGTCACTTTTGTAACTGCATTGTTGACGGCAGTCATAAATGGGGTTTTTGGAACTCTCATTGCCTGGGTTTTGGTTCGCTATAACTTTCCTCTGAAACGGTTATTTGATGCCTCAGTGGATTTACCCTTTGCCCTGCCAACTTCGGTAGCAGGCTTAACTCTGGCGACAGTTTATAGCGATAACGGCTGGATTGGTTCGCTGTTAGCACCACTGGGCATTAAGGTATCTTTCACTCGTCTGGGGGTAACAGTGGCAATGATTTTTATCTCACTGCCTTTTGTCGTGCGGACAGTGCAACCCGTGCTTCAGGAAATGGAAAAGGAAATTGAAGAAGCCGCTTGGTGTATGGGTGCATCACAATGGCAAACTTTTTGGAAGGTAATTTTACCACCACTATTTCCCACGATTTTGACTGGTGTTGCTTTGGGGTTCTCGCGTGCAGTTGGGGAGTATGGATCGACCGTAATTATCTCTTCTAATACTCCGTTCAAAGATTTAATTGCACCTGTGCTAATTTTCCAGCGGTTAGAGCAGTATGACTATGCTGGTGCAACTGTCATTGGCTTAGTACTACTGCTGATTTCGTTGCTGATGCTGCTGGCTATTAATTTCTTACAAGCTTGGGGACGAAGATATGACACAAAATGATGGCTCTTTTGTACCACCTCGCCTGCATACAAGCACAGCACAAACTGAGCCTCAACTAAACAAGCCAAGGAATTGGGTAACCGTATTTGTGATCGCGTTAGCAGTCGCTTATTTAGTTTTAGTGCTATATATTCCTGCCATTAACGTTTTTTTCCAAGCTTTTCAAAAAGGAGTTGGTCCATTTCTATCTAACCTTTTGCGGTCCGACTTTCTCAATGCCGCTCGGCTAACGCTGTTACTGGCTTTGATTACTGTGCCTGTAAATACAGTGTTTGGTTTGTGTGCAGCTTGGGCGATCGCTCGTCATAAATTCCCCGGTCGCACTCTCATTCTCAGCATTATTGACCTGCCCTTTTCGATCTCGCCAGTGGTGGCAGGGTTAATGATTATACTACTCTACGGGCGACAGGGGTGGTTTGGTGGTTTTTTAGAATCACAAGATCTCAAAATTGTCTTTGCCTTTCCAGGCATGGTGCTAGCTTCAGCGTTCGTTAGTATGCCCTTTGTTGCTCGTGAAGTCATTCCTGTTTTAGAAGAGGTCGGTAGTGATCAAGAAGAGGCGGCTAAAGTCTTGGGTGCAAGCGATTGGCAGATATTTTGGCGCGTCACGCTACCAAATATCCGTTGGGGCTTACTCTACGGCTTAATTTTAACTAATGCTAGAGCAATGGGTGAATTCGGTGCGGTTTCCGTAGTTTCCGGAAACATTGCCAATAAGACTCAGAGCTTACCTTTATTTGTAGAGGAAGCTTACAAACAATATGAGACGGAAGCCGCCTACTCTGCTGCTGTACTGTTAGCGCTACTAGCAGTCGTGACTTTGGTGTTGAAGGAGATTTTGGAACGGAAAACTGGTAAAAAAAGTTGAAATAGCACTATCAAGCAATGACGAATGACAACACACTCACTAATAAACGAATTCGTTTAAGAATTCCTAAGGAATATCACCAGGAACCTGTTATTTCTCGTCTAGTGTCTGACTATAGTCTCACGGTAAACATTTCTGCTGCTATTCTGGGGTCTGATGCCATTGGAGATGGTTGGTTTGACTTAGATTTACAAGGAACGTCACCACAAATTGACAATGCACTGATTTACCTCAATGACTTGGATTTGGAAATTTGGGATGAGAGCGAAACAGATATTTGGTAATAGGTAATGGCTGATTGTAACTATTGACAATTAGCAATTAGAAATTTCTATAAGAGGATTACTATGGGCATTACAGTTGAGAACGTATCCAAATTTTATGGCTCTTTCCATGCTGTTGACTCTGTAAGTTTAGAAGTGAAAACTGGCTCTTTGGTGGCGCTGTTAGGTCCGTCTGGGTCAGGAAAATCAACATTGCTGCGAATGATTGCGGGATTAGAGGAGCCAGATTCAGGTGAAATCTGGCTGGATGGTGAAAATGCGACTCACAAGTCGGTGCAAAAACGCCAGCTTGGCTTTGTGTTTCAGCACTACGCGCTGTTTAAGCATCTAACAGTGCGGCAGAACATCGCCTTTCCATTGGAAATCCGTAAGTTTCCCAAAAGCAAGACGAAACACCGAGTGGAGGAACTATTATCCTTAGTGCAATTGCAGGGGTTTGGCGATCGCTACCCCTCCCAACTCTCAGGAGGGCAACGCCAACGGGTGGCACTGGCAAGATCACTAGCAGTTGAACCGAGAATCTTACTTTTAGATGAACCCTTTGGCGCATTAGATGCCAAAGTCCGCAAGGAATTAAGAACGTGGTTGCGACAACTGCATGACACCGTGCATGTAACAACTGTGTTTGTGACTCACGATCAAGAGGAAGCAATGGAAGTTTCAGATCGAATTGTGGTGATGAATAAAGGTCGGGTGGAGCAAGTTGGTACCCCAGCTGAGATTTACGATCAACCTGCAACGCCATTCGTTATGAGCTTTGTTGGTCCGGTGAATGTTCTTCCTCGTAATGCTGGCATTTTACCAGACCTTGGTGTAGCTACTCAGACAAGCGATCGGGTCTTTTTGCGCCCCCATGACGTTGTGATTCAGACCAATTCTGATGATGATGCTGCACCTGCCAAGGTTTCTCGCATTGTGAACTTGGGTTGGGAAATCCGGGTTGAATTGGTTCTTCAGTCTGGGGAGACGGTGAATGCTTATTTGAGCCGAGATCGGTACAATCAGCTTAACATCAAGGAGGAAGAGCTTGTCTATATTAAATCCAGGCAAGCAAAGGTTTTTGTTTGAGTATGGTGTGAGTTGATGTTTATCGCGAAAGAGTCGTTTGTGCAAACGAAAATTTGGCTTCTACACCTCAGTAATTGTTGGCAAACGCCGCCAGCTTCTTAGGATCGTTATCATCAAGACTTTTGGGGAGCAGATAGCGGTGTTCTGTCAAGCGACCCAAAGTTTTGATCACCTGTTTCATCCCGCCAGGTGGAACTCTTGAAGAAAGGCAGAGGGCAGGAGGCAGCTATGCTGAAGGAATTAGAGGAGGATTCCGACCTCCTTTAATTGCAGACGCCGTAAACGGCGGGGCTTTAAACCCGATTGGCTCCAGCCAGAAGGCTTCACTACAAAACATGATTTATGCCTTCTGCCTTCCGCTGAAGGCGGTAACGATGAAACTCATACAAATGTAGTCGATTTATCTGAAAATTGCTATTAAAAAAAAAGAATGCAACAGATGGCTTTGTAAAACCTAGATGCAGGCGGCGATTCCCAATCTAAAATCCATAATATTATCAGAGTTATGTTCAGGAACATATTCTCACAATACAGTTGAGTTAGTGGCATATATTTGAATTCTTAGATAAGGGACAGCTACACCAAATCTGCAAGCTTCCTGGCAGTATGAGCCTAGCGCCCTCAGGATTCAGGTTTCAAGGTCGTTGGGATCGATATGTTGAAATGCTTGTACTGAGTTTCAAGCCTAGTATAGTCGAAAAATGTGCTGCAACGTTGCATGATGGCAATCATGCTGAGCTAGTGCGCTGCAACGGTATATTGGACCCACAAATTCAGCATCTTGACTTGGCACTGGAAGCAGAATTTCTCGCAGGAAACCCTGGAGGTCGTTTTTATAATGAGTCTTTAGCTAATGTAATAGCTGTTCAACTACTTAAGAAATATTCAGCCAAAGAACCAAAAATTTATCTCTACACTGATGGATTGTCAGAACATAAATTGCGGCTGGTGATCGACTATATCAATGATAACTTAACTGAAGATGTGTCACTTGAGGCGATCGCCGATGCTGTTGGGATAAGCATGTACTACTTCGTACAGCTGTTCAAGCAGTCAACAGGATTCACCCCCTACCAGTACGTTTTGCAGTGTCGGGTAGAACGTGCTAAGCAGCTACTGCGGACAACCAAGTTACCAATAATTGATATTGCCTTAGTTATTGGATGTAAGAATCAAAGTCACTTCACCAAGTTATTTCGCAAGCTGACACAGACAACACCAAGGCAATACCGTAACGGGTTTTAGCTTAAACCAATCATATGCCCCATATCTCTACAAGAAGTGTGAGCGTAGGTACGGACAAATTTACCAGATTAATTTTAGCAGAGATCTATTTGGGCACTCTGCTAAAACTGGATAGTCAAAACTCAAAACTCAAAACTGCCACGAGACCGTTCCTTGGACAGTAAACGGACTACCAGGAATCACTTTCGATAGACTATCACCCTGAGTCGTTTCAAAATAATTGATATTAAACAGATTTCGGAAATTAAGCTGTGCCCGCAACCGTCCACGCTTGTAGTATAGAGCCGCATCCGTTCGGAAATAATCAGGCAGTTGGAAATCATTCTGTAAATCTCCCTCTCGCTCTCCGACGTAGAACAATCCCAATCCAACTCCGAAGCCTTTCAAGTTGCCCCTTTGAAATTCATAGGTTGTCCACAGGTTGACGCCATTCTCTGGTGTAATATACAGCCGATTTCCAGGGCGATAGGTGTTGTCTCTGGTGATGCGGGCATCGGTGTAAGCATAGCCTGCATAAATGTTCCATCCCGGCAAAATTTGCCCAGCAATATTCAGTTCAATACCTCGACTGCGCTGCTCACCTGTCTGAATCGAATACTGTGGATTGTTTGGATCAGTCGTCAAAACGTTGTCGCGTACGATATCGTAATAAGCGAGGGTAGCAGAGAGACTTTGACTCAAATCTGCTTTCACACCAACTTCGTATTGTCTGCCGCGCTCTGGGTCAAACAGGCTGTTATCAGCAGCTCTGCCACTGTTCGGAGTGAATGAGCGACTATAACTGCCATAAAGCGAAATGGTCTTGCTCGGCTGGTAGACAATGCCAACACGAGGACTGAACGCATCTCCTCCTTGAGAGTCTGAAGTATGGTCACCCAAATTTCCATTCGTCTGTGTAAAAAGATCAAACCGCCCACCAAGCAGTAACTTTAAACTCTCGCCAATATTGACTTGATCTTGAATGTAGACACCAAGGGAATCGGTCAGGGAAGAAAACCTATTTATCTGATTTAGAGGAACCCGTGGCGGCAGACCATACACAGGATTGAAGATGTCAAGGAGTGCCGGAGTTCCGTTATTACTTCTGTATATTGGATTGTCATTTCGAGTGAGATCAACTCCAAAAAGTAATTGATGTTGAACAGAACCAGTTGAGAACTTGCCAATCAGATTGGTTGTCAGATTGTAACTATACTGAGTTGAGTATTCAGTAAAATAATTGCGATCAAGGGTACGCAGATCGGCTAGAAGATCATCGGACGCATATCGAAGACTAGTGAAACCATTGGACGAAAATTGAAAGGCGTTGCGGAGCGACCAATTGTCGCTAAATTTATGCTCGAGATCGTAAGCAAGACTAAAAACTTTAGACTCAACATAGTAATTAGGCTCACCTGTGTTCCGGTTGATAGGGATTTTACCATTCGGGTTTGGTAATACCGTGCCCTGAGCTGGTAGACCCAGGTATGCTCCATCTTCACGCGCATCCCTGTATTCCGCTTCTAGAGTTAACTTTGTTCTTTTGCCAATCATCAAACTCACCACTGGAGCAATCGAATAATTCTTGTTGTCCAGAAAATCGATAAAACTACCCGAATATTGGTAAACAGCATTCAGACGATACAACGCTGTTTTGGCGTCGTTTAACGGTCCAGACAAATCTATCGCACCACGGTAGTTGCTGTAGTTGCCAACTGTGGCATCAACCTGATAGAAAGGATCTCTAAGGGGTTTTTTTGTAATCAGGTTGATTGTGGCACCTGGAGAACCCAGACCAAACAGTACTGAAGCGGGACCTTTAAGAACTTCAACTCGCTCAATATTAGCCAGATCAGCTGAAATACCGCCGTTGGCATCTAACAAACCATCTCTGAGATAATTACTAGAGGCGAAACCCCGAATAGCAACATTATTTACTTGAAAGACGGGAAGACTTGCAAGAGACGCTCCACTCACGTTTCTGAGGACATCTTGAATGCTGGTCGCTTGTTGATCTCGCAATACCTCATGAGGTATGACCTGAATCGATTGGGGAATGTCACGTAGAGGAGTGTCAGTTCTGGTAGCAGTTGATCCATCTGTGACGCGATAATTATCTTGCTCACCTCTGACGACTAACTCAATTGCGTCATCACCACTAGCCAATGGTTTACTTGGTTGTGTCTGGTTCTGCTGCTGACTTGATTGCGGTCTTGGTGACGTTTGGGGTTGACGCCCCTGTTGGGTGGCGACAGCTGCACTGTTCACGGCGAAAATCAAACCCTCAGAAGGACTGTCATACAACTCCACCTTTGGTGCAGCCGAAGTACCTTGAACCGTCACCCGAATAGTCTTGGCATCCTGATTGACTACAGTTATCTGGCTAATCCCCGCAATTGGTTTCTGAGAGATGAATCTAAATGCCTCACCCGACGGCATACGCAATTGAGCATTGGGAATCTCAACAATAAAATTATTCCCTACGCTACGATTCTTTAGTTGTAATTGTTGTCCCTTGGATGTTTCTAAAATCACCTCCACACCTTTAGTGGTAGCTTTTGCCAACACGTGCGTCACTTGCACAACCGATCCCTGTAATACGGGTGGCGAGGGGGGGTTAGTTGGGGTTGAAGATTGGGAGAGTAATCCACTGGCTTTGGTGAGTGGGCGTTCTATCTCGCTGAGTTGCTTAATTCTTTGATTTATTGTCGTGCTAGCAGTTCTTGAGACTCGTTCCCCATTCGAGATTGCTGTAATCTGTTGATTCTGCTTGAGTTGTGCCTTTCCTGGTTTTGCCATCAACAAAGGCAGAGAACTGATCACCAACCATAGACAAAGACTTGACGATAACCGCTGAATTCTCATGATTTCTCACACCCTAGGAAGTCACTCTCAATTAAATGAGAAGAGTTATTAATAATAATGGAGTCTAGTCTACGGAGACAATATCTGTCTTGTCAATAGCAATCACCTGAAAAATCTGCCATTTGATAGAGTATACTGATAGTATTTTTGTTGTATACATAACCATCATACTGCTATCAAGTGGACGCTCCAAATACCTAACTCGCCAAATGCACGTCATCAGATCATGGGCTTAATTTTTGTTTAAGTCCCAATAGTTGCTTTAAAATTCTACACAATGCATAGTAATGACCCTGAAATCACTGTTGTATGACTGTGGGGTAAGCATATCAATCAACTTATCCCCTCTTAACAGTTCCCCCCTACTATGCCCTAAAATTCTTGCTGACCTTCAACGTGTATCTAGGAAACAAATCACGCGGTAAGCCAGTATAGCAATGTCCCCACATACTTTTTTGCTGCACTTACCATCACGATAGTTTTTTTGTACTATATTTCTGAAATCTTGGTAAAGCTTGATAGTCCACTCCGATAGGTCTTCATTAAGATTTTGAGCAATCGTCTGAGAAGTGATTCTATTGGTTTCAATTACTTCTAGAAATATGTTGGGGATAAGGGTGATCGCAGCTCTTTCTGCCTTGGTAGCTGCTATCAGTAATAATGAAGATGTTATGACCACCATATCATCAATGACAATGGACAATTTTATCGTTCGACCAATGAAGAGATCGGAATTAGATTTGGTCTTTGATTGGGCAGCAGCTGAAGGCTGGAATCCAGGAACTTATGATGCTGCTGAATGTTTTTAGCAAGCTGATCCGTACGGTTTTTTCGTGGGCGAGTTGAACAATGAACTTGTGGCGAGTATTTCCGCTGTTGCTTACTCTAAGGACTTTGCCGTTCTTGGCTTTTACATTGTCAAGCCGCAGTTTCGTGGGCGAGGTTTCGGCATGAAAATGTGGAGGGCAGCAATGGCATATCTTGGTACTGAGCGTAACATTAGCTTAGATGGAGAAATTGCCCAACTTCCGAACTACCAAAAATCAGGTTTTCAAATCACCTACCGTCATATTCGTTATGAAGCTGTAGGCGGCGGCGTTATGCCGTCGGGCATTGTGGAACTTAAAACTGTGCCTTTTGAGAAGTTAGTTGCTTATAATCAAGAGTTTTTTCCGGCTGAGCGTAAGCACTTCCTACAACTTTGGATAAAACAGCCTAACAGTGCTGCTTTAGGGGTTATTAGAGAGGGGGATATTGTTGGTTATGGAGTCATCCGCAAAAGCCACACAGGTTTCCGGATTGGGCCATTAAATGCTGACGATGAACAGATTGCTGAGCAACTTTTACTCGCCTTACTTGCTTTCGGTTCTGATGCGAGGGTGTTTCTTGATGTGCCGGATGCGAATCCAGAAGCGATCAAGCTAGCTCAACGTTACGGAATGAAGGCAGTCTCTGAAAGTGTTCGGATGTATAATAAAGAAATTCCTCACTTGCCTATAAATCGTGTATTTAGTGTGACAAGTTTAGAAGTTGGTTAGTTGAGGCACTCACTTCTGAAAAAGGCTGGCTGAATTCGGACGAAGAATTGAGTCGAATTATATCCTATCAATTGAGTTAAGCCGCAGACTCTGTTCACCATAGGGTAGAGTGTTGTTTCCTGAAACCTCTAAGGATTCGAGTATAGAGCGATATTTGCATATTTGCATAACCACAACAATTGCGTAGAGGTTCTAGCCTTAACTGTATGATCGCGAAACTGCTGCCTCCCACCTATTAGCATAACGACCTTTCTTTTTCAGAGTATAATGATCATATCTTTCAAACCTAGAGCATAATTCCTAATGATTTGGCATCAGTGACGCGCCAGACTAGATATCAATAAAGGAAAGAATTATGAATAATCACCAGCAGACTCGACAAGAAACATCAACTCAAGTTGAGCAATCAGAAGAAAAAAACTTCCAGCAATGGCACCGCTTCATTAGAGAGCATGGATTTATGTGGAAGGGAACTCTTTCCCGGTACGACGGGGAAGGAAGACTAATTAAAGTACTGAATTCCACCAGAAAATTTACTCCTAGATCAGATGCATCGGAGATTGAACACTATCTATATTTTATTAATCGTGACGATCCATCGAAAGTCTATGAAAGACAATGGACATTAGAAAAGTGCGAACCAAGTGTTATTCACCCCATAGACCCGGAATCAACGATAATGTTTTCATCTTACCTCTCTGGTGTGATGAGCAGACCTCATAGAAAAAATAATGTCAGCTATGCAGAAATTTACTTAAATGAAGGAAATTGTCGCATGAGTACAGTTATTACTTATCATCCTGAGGACTCTCCAGAAACAAACAATAAATGTACACTTGCTAATATTTCCTTGTTCCGCGAAGTCAAGCTTGAAGAATCCCCCTTCCCCTGGTCTAGTGAAAAACACGAAATTACTACACGGGAATATCCCCGTGTACAAGTAATTAACAGTTCAATGTTGCGGTTTGGTACGTTTGATGAAATTGCAGTGTCTAATGACGTTTACGACTGGCTTGAGGAAGATCGATTAATCTTGGATTTTCCAGACGGGATTTCACTAAATTTACCGAAAACCTTTGGACCTGGTGACAAAGATAACCTCATTCTCAGCTGGAGATACAGTCGTGATCGGATTAAGAGAGCGATCGCTCAATTCAGTGACGATACCCGTGGACCTGACTTGATTACACAAGAATGTATGCTTTTATAAGCAAATGCCCGCCCTGCCCTTTTAAATAATCGTCTGAGGATGAATCAAGTTATAGTCTGCGGCTTTAATCTTCTGATTGTCTACCCGTGCATTCAGAGTGCGATAACTCGGTTGGGAAGCATCCCAGACAACTCTCGCTACACCTTGGCGATCGCACACTAAGTCAGATAGCTCCTGGATAGTCAGGTTAAAATCATTCACCAAATTATAAATGCCACTCCACCTATTCTTTTGGGCAAAATCCACAGCTGCAATAATGTCGTCGAGGTGAATCCAGTTGGTAAAGACTTCACCACTTCCAGGAATAGTTTTGCCAGCAATTCGTTTAAAACGCTTTGTCAACTCGCGATCAACACCATAAATTCCCCCCAAGCGTAGGATACAAACTTTAACATCTTCACGACCTAAGTTTAATAAAATCTGCTCTGCCTCACACAGCACCTTGTTATATTCGCTTTCAGTATCAACTGAGGAAGCTTCATTAACGCACTCACCATTTTTGTTACCATATACTGAGCAGCTACTGAGGTAAATTAACTGCTTGACACTGTCCGTCTCTTTCAATGCTGCGACTAGGTTTTTCGCTGTAGGGATGTAAGTTTCCCGATATGCCTTTGCATCCACCAGCTGATCGCTAATGGGAGCAATGCTCAAAATTAAAGTATCCTGATTTTGTACGAGCGATCGCACGGCTTGACTGTCTTCCCCTTTCATAACTACCACCTGGGTAGCTACTGCCTCTAATTCTGCAACTCTTTCAAGTCTTGTGGTAGTTGCGATTACTGAGTAACTTTGTTGTTGATACCAATATTTTGATAAAGCAGTTCCAACATAGCCACAACCAATAATTGCTATCTTCTCCAAGTAGCTGGGGTATTGTTCGTATGAATTGACTGTATTATACATTCAATGTATGTGAGTGTCTAATAATAAATTATAAAATAACCTTGTGTCTACTCAAATATTCTGGTATAAAACACCATTGGTAAGGGCGAAAGGTGAGACAGCCCTATAGGAGGGTTTCCCTCCGTAGGGGACTGCGAATCCGAAGGGCCGTGAGCTCGTTCGCCTTTGGCGTCTCCCCTTGGGAGAAGACTCGAAGATCGCTACGAAGATCGCCCCTACGACTGTGGTCTAACTACCTTAAAATTGCTGTAATTGTGATTCTACAACTTTATACTACAGCTATAGTACCAAATTAGACTGTAATCAGAGGCTGCTGTTATGCCAAATCCAACAGATGAAGAAAAGACTCACTTTATCTCGCCAAGCTTACTCCAGAAATTAGATTACCAAACCCCTATAAGCAAATTCTATACCGAAGCGACCTATATGAGTCGCCGAACTGAGCCAGAAAGTCTTGATTTTACCGTGGGTGATGCCCATGAAATGCCACCTCCAGGCTTTGTAGAAGCCCTACAACGTTGGAGTGTACCGCAAAACTCCAATTGGTATGGCTACAAGGGAAATATTCCACAATCACGGGTTACTGTATCCACTGCTCTGAAGGAGCAACGCGGACTTTCTATATTGCCCGAAGATATTTTTATGACAAATGGTACTGTAGTTGGTTTAGCGATTTGTCTGCAAATGCTGGCTGAAGAGGGAGATGAAGTCATTATTCTAACACCACCCTGGCTAGGTTACAGGCGTATGGTTCATCTCACTGGTGCGGTGCCGGTGGGTGTGCCTGTGGATACAAACACCTTTGAGATGGATCTGGAGGCGATCGCATCTGCAATCACACAAAAAACTCGGGCGATCATCGTCAATTCGCCCCACAACCCCACAGGGAAGATTTTTTCAGCGACAACCCTAGAACGTTTGGCGGCTATACTCACCGAAGCATCTGTGCGCTATGGCAAACCTATTTATCTGATTTCCGATGAAACCTTTTGTCGCATTGTTTTTGATAACCAGGCTTGTCCTAGCCCTACCCAGTTTTACCCATATTCTTTCCTGGTATATGGTTACAGTAAGACCTTAATGGCTCCTGGTCAACGCATCGGGTATATTGCCTTACCTTCCACTATGCCCAACCCTGAGCAAATAAGGCGAATCATTGCCCTCTTACAAGCAAGTGCTTTTGGTTGGTGTTATCCGAGTGTATTAATGCAGTATGCTTTAGGCGACTTGGAGCAACTCAACCTAAATATTGAGCATTTACAAAAAAAGCGAGATTGGATAGTCAAGGCACTGCGAGACATGGGTTACAAACTGCGTACCCCTGATGGGACATTCTTCCTGTTGGTGCGATCGCCTTGGCAAGATGACTGTAGTTTTGCTGAATTACTGGCAAGTCACGATCTATTTGTTTTACCAGGAACTCCACAAGAAATCCCTGGTTACTTCCGGATTTCCCTTACTGCTAACGAAGATATGCTTTATCACTCCTTGCCGAAATTCCAAGCAGCGATGGAATACGCTGTTGCTAATTCACATGGAGGATTTTAGACTAACACGTAAATTGTGAAGAAAGGAATGCTGGTTTGAAGAAGTTTCAACCTCGAAGTTTGAATTACCCAGCTTGCTCCTATAGCAATAAGTTTTACAAAGTTATTGCTGGGCTTACCCTGAGAAAGTGAGAAAGTTCCGATCATATTATGTTCGGTAAATAAGTTATAAATAAAAGATAGGTTCGTAGTTGAGGACAGTACGTCCAAGTGTTTCCCAAGGGAAGAATCTGTCCGTGCGCTGTCTTCGCTCTCAAAGTGTCAAGAGCGAAGACAGCGCAACTACAAGCATTATAAGTGTTCAACCGAACATGATAGAATTTCCATCTCTTTCGGATCACAATAGCTTGCATTAGGTAATGAAATAAGTGAGTTGACACTTTCTGACAATTTCTCTGTTCTGACTTTGTCAAAGGCACAGGTACAATACTGTACCACGCGACTTAAGTAAACTCCTTAATAGTCAAAAAGCCGAACACATCAAAAATAGTTGCCGCTTTTTCAACTTGCTGTAAATACTGCCGCTACAATTTCTAAAAGATGCACGATTTGGCTTGTAAAAACAACCTGTAAAGGTAAAATTTTGCCAAGTGCAAAGGAAGAGTGGGAGTTTTTATGTCAAAAAAATTATCATTAACCAAACCTATGTATGCTGCTCTTGTCGCCCTTAGCACTGGGTTATTTGGGTGTAATAATTTAGGTAATGTAGCGAATACTTCAACTACCACCGTTACCTCTACTGGGTTTAACAATCGTCTTCCCCGAGTTGTCGCAACAACAAGCGTACTGTGTGATTTAACGAAACAGGTTGCTGCGGAAACAATTAATCTTACCTGCTTAATTCCTCCTGATGCTAACCCTCAACTGTATCATCCAAAGTTAGAAGACAGAAAAGCTATTGAAAATGCTCAGCTAATATTTTTTAATGAATATAATGTAGAACCGAATGTTTTTAAGTTAATTAAGGCTAGTAAAAACCGTATTCCCAAAATTGCCGTCAATAAACGTGCCGTTTCTATTGATTCACAATCACCAAATCATTATATTTGGCATAATACCAAATATGGAAGCAAAATGGTAGATGTCATTAACAATTATTTAAGTAAATTGTCACCAGAAAATACGTCACTTTATAACAACAACTCACGAGAAGTTAAAAATGAACTTACGCGATTGGATGCTTGGATTAAGTCAAGAATTGCGAGTATTCCTGCAGATCAACGCAAGTTAGTGACAACTGATTATGCAATGGATTATTATGCCAAAGCTTACGGGCTTTCATACGTAGGTGTTTCCGAAAGTATTAGCAATAAGGAAAAACCTACAGCAGCACAAGTCAGCGCATTAGTTAGAGATATCAGAAAAGATAGTATACCGACAATTTTTCCTGAAAATACAAGTAATCTCAATTTAATTAAAACTATAGCCAAAGAAGCGAAAGTGAATGTTTCAAAAAGAGAACTACTTGTCAATAATTTAGGTGTACCGGGAAGTGAGGAAGACTCTTATCAGAAAATGATGGTTGCCAATACACGTACAATTGTAGAAGGATTGGGGGGGACTTACCTGATATTTGAACCACAAGCTTTGAAGTCGTCTAAGTTGTGAAAATGAAGAAATAGGGAATTGGTAATAATGTAGAGACGCTTCAATCATGGCGTCTCTACACAGTGTGTCTTGAAGCACACAATTATTTGCCGACACAGCCCTAACTGAATCTTTCTTTCAATTGACGCTTGGGTTGCAATGATAAACCATTAGTCCTGTTATAATTTGTTGTTGAGTTTTATTAAGGTACACAGCCTGATCGTCCACAGATTCTATCCAGTCGAGAGGAATCCAATGGTGCAAACCATCTGGCGAATTATTCTGAGTCAGCTTAATGTATTTATCGCTATCAATGTGTTCTACAGTACCTATAGGCGCTCCTGGTTTATTCTTCTCACCTTTAGTATGTACTGTCAAGTTTCTCTTGATTTTTGATATATCCATACTTATATGAAACTCAAGGAGTGATATCAGCTATTGTAAAGATAAGAACAATACAATGCCTTGAGTGATATTGCTGAGATTTTTTGAACCTTGGCAAACAATGCCTGCTGAAAAGCGAGGAAATAAGGTTAGACGCTTACGATGATTTTAATGTGTCGGCAAATAAGATTTGCTCAAACTCTGCTACTGGGAGCGCACGGCTGAAGAGGAAACCTTGCATGGCGTCACAGTTGTGTTGGCGTAAAAAATTAAGTTCGGCAATAGTCTCCACACCTTCAGCAACTACTTGGAAATTGAGATTGTGCGCCATTTGAATTAAAGCCATTGTAATTGCTGCTTTCTGCTTGTCTTCGGCAACATTGTGAATAAAATAACGGTCAATTTTCAAAGTATTAATTGGTAATTTTTTCAGATAAATTAAAGAAGTGTATCCTGTCCCAAAATCATCAATAGCGATTTTCACACCTAGAGACTTTAATTCCTGCATAACTGCAATTGTACTATTCACATCCTGCATAATTGTGCTTTCTGTAAGTTCCAATTCTAAAATAGAGGGATCTAATTCGTTATTTGCTATAAAATTCGCAATATTTTGAATAAAGTCTGGTTGTATCAATTGATGTACTGACACATTTACCGTAACACGTAACGACGAAAATCCTGCCTTATTCCATATTCTTGTTTGTTCGCAAACACTTTGCAGTATCCATTCACCAATAGGTACAATTAAACCTGTAGATTCTGCGATTGGAATTAATTTAGCAGGAGACACTACACCAATTTCAGGACTTTGCCAGCGAAATAAACTTTCTACAGCAATAATTTTTCCAGAAGAGATGTCTAGTTGCGGTTGATAATAAACTTGGAATTGTTGGAATTCTTTTCGCTCTAAAGTACGGCGTAAAGTCATTTCTATTATCTGCATTTCTGAGCCAAGTTTCTTCGCTCCAGGGTTACTAGCTAAATACTTCCTCAAACTAGCTTGTTTTGTTAAGCGGCAAGCGATCGCACTTAATAATTCAGCCCGAGTAAATGGCTTAGTAATATAGTCGTCAGCACCTAAATCCATGCCTTGACGAAAATCTGCTCTGGAAGCTCTGGCACTAAGAAAAATAAAGGGAATTATTGCTGTTATAGATTGTTCACGTAATGCTCTTAATACAGCATAACCGTCAATCTCCGGCAGTATCAAATCGCATAAAATTAAGTCAGGAGCTTCGGAAGCTGCTAATTCTAATCCGGTACGCCCATCAGCAGCAGTTATAGTTTCAAAACTTTCAGCTTCTAATAAGTCCATAATATTTTCTCGTACTAATTTTTCGTCTTCAATTACTAAAATTTTAGTCATACTTGTGAGTAGGTGGATAGTGGATAGTTGTGAGTAGGTGGATAGTGGATAGTTAGTAGTTGTTGCTTATTATTTATTCCTAACTCCTAACTACTATCCGCTAATTACTTGTACTGATTGACAAACTACTTTGGAGTGCGGCACGAATTCTCTCTAAGTGACTGTAAGAGGTTTTCTCTCCATGTAAAATACCCCATGTTTCGCCTACAATTTTAGAAACTAACCTGCCAATCATCAAAATAAAGGCTTTGTTGATATAGACTATGCGAGATCCCAACGGTTCATCAAGTGGATCAGCTTCTGCAATAAGAATGGCATCGTTGGCATGATCAACAGCTAACTCTAACAAACGCAGTCGTTCTTCTGTTTGTGCGTTTTCTCCTACTTCTTGTTCAATTACTTGATAAATGCTTTCCTTCGTGGTAAATGCAATAATTTTATCTGCCTCATAAACAAGTGACAGTGAAGGCAAATTATACTGACACGAAATTGACAGTGCTGATGAGATATCGTAAATCTCAGACTGCTTCAAGCCAATGACTAAAATATTCATAACTTCAGAAATTATGGCTGTTTTGAAGTCAATGCTTGAAGATAGAATCCGCAAATCCTGTTCTGTGAAGCATTCTAATACCTGCACGCTTGCTTCAACTCCCGTCGGGAGAATCTGGTACTGACTAAGTTCTACAATCAAGACATAACTTGCTTGTGACTGGCATTGACTCATGAGCGTAATTACATCTAATAATGATGTATAGGATGCAACACTCTTAGGAGAAAAGTCAATGACTGAGTCTAAGGATGGTACTGAGAGCCTCTGCGTTCAGGCGTGCATATCTGATTACAATAGACTGGCTCGCAATATGTAAGTCTATGATATATTTAACTATTATTTAATATTTTGACACTGTATCAAACGGAGATCTTGCTTATACTCAAAGCTCCGTCAACTACATATCCCGCCACTATACGGAGTACCGTTATAGTAGGGGACTTACGGCGAAGAAGTTAAAAGCGCGATCGCTTTCTTTCGCCGTAACTCAATAGCTTTTCGATCATAATGAGATGATTTTCCCAAACTTTGACTTGATAGGGATTGTCTATAGCTTGTAAGCGCATCCATTCCCTAAACTGCGACTGAAAGCGAGCTAGCGAGGCTTTTGTTGCTATCAATCTACTGGTATTCGGTTCAGCCGCAAGCTGATTCAAAGCGCTTTGCAAAATGTCGGCTTGCGAGTTAAAGTCTGAGATCATCGTAGCTGGCACTCGCAACTGGTTGTTTTGGAAAACAAACTTCCATTCTTGTTGTAAAGTTGTGTAACGAGCAGCAGCTGTTTGAAAAGGCTGACGTTGAGGAATTGGTTCAAGTCTTGTATGTTGCACACTGCCTTGAGTGCTATTAAAAACTTTGTAGAGATCATTGCTGAAATTTTCCGCAGCAAAGAGGGCATAGCCACTCACGGGCGAATCTCTGACTTGTTGAATTTGATCGAATGTCCCCAGGGTGGGCATGGAAAGCAGGCGAATTCCAGGTACTAACAAGGCAGAACCTAATTGTCTGGTGGTGAGCCACGGTTGTGCTAATCGCTCAAAGCTGAGTGTATCTTGAGCATAAGTCATAGGGACGATGATGTCTACATCACCACGCTGTGCCCAGACTTCCCAGTGCTGTTGGATTTTCTGAATGCGTTCAAGTTCTGGAAGGGGAAATACTGCAACCGATAAAATCAGATTGGGTTGTTTTTGTCGCAGTTGCTGTGACACTTGAGCAACAAAACTATCAATTTTCTGGGTGCGAAATTCTGTCCACTTTTGCCACAGATCCTGCTGAGTTGGAGAAATATTCACTGGATCTACACCAGTCAGTTGCTGAAATTGCGCTCTTGCCGCTTTCCCATAACCATAAGTCACTCCTTGGGCTGAGTTTTGGAAGGGATAGCGAATGTAATCTAGCTGTAAACCATCAACTTTGTAACGGGTGACAATCTCTTCGTACAAGCTGAGTAGGTACTGGCGTACTTGGGGATTAGCTGGGTCGAAGAATGGTTTACTTTGACCAAGCGATATTGTCTGCCCTCGGTTATCATAGTCAGCCCAATCAGGATGAGCAGCTAGCACTGGTCCTAAATAATCAGGATTCAGGTTGAGAATTTCATTGTGGCGTTTGTTACCCGCAGCAAAAGTCCACACCCAAGCATGCAATTCCATACCTCGTTCGTGAGCTAACTTAACTGCCGCTTCTAGTGGGTCCCAACCATGAGATAATGGGTTTTGCTGCGGTGCAATTTGGCTGGGATAAATAGTATAACCAGCGTTAATGGTTTCAAAAAATACGGTATTCACTCCGGCTTGTGCCATGCGGTCGAAAATCTGAGCCAGTCTCTGCTCACTCCCAGCACGGACAATTGTCCCGCGATCCAGCCACATTGCCCGGATTTCTGGTTGAGCCAATCGCCTATCCACGGGAAACTGCTGCCACAAATCAGCTTTTGCCATCAACCACTGCTGACGAGCCTCAGTGTACTTTTTTTGGGCAATCAATTGCTGCAAGTTTTTGGCTACTTCCCTAGACTTTGCTAAGACTTGCTCTGTGTTTAAAACTGGTGTGCTCAGTCTTGTTGATGCCACTTGTACTTGCTGAGCCTTTACAGACGGGGATTTATCGGAAATGACTGAGGCAGCTAAATTGGCACTCTGGACTCTACCAATGAGATGTTCTAATTCTTGCTGAAGAGCGATCGCTTCGGCACTGTTGATCGGCGTTTGTGAGTTCGGTGCAACATTCAGACGCACCTGTTGTTCAAGTTTATCGATAGCTTCATCTGACCTTTGGGGTGTGAGGTTGCGCTGAATTGGTCTAGGTTGAGGAGCAACGGCAGTCTTCACAGGAGGGGAAGAAGAGAAAGTGGAAAGTGGAGGACGCTCTGATATGCTAGAGCGTCCTCTTGTTGCCGTGTCTCTAGAAGCAACTACTGATGTGGAGCAGCTTTTAGAACTGCCTTCTATAGTTTTCGTAGCCGAGGGCGTTGCTAGATAACGCTTCAGGGCAGCTTGTAACCATGCCGTGTCTATTGAAGCTGGTGAAGCTGCATCTACTCCCCAACGCCATCCGAAAAAAGTAGAACGATCAGTTGCTACCACTGCTGCAGGATTATCTTTAGAATTCCAAACAGCAGTTGTTTGAGCGGTAGCTACATCGTCAGGAACCACAACCCCACCGCGTACATTGCCAAAGAGTTTGTTGTCGCTTGCCCATTCATGCGTCTTGGCTTTTGAAGGCTGTAGCTGTTGCGAACCATTGAGGCTGAATCCCCAATAACCTCCTAAAAGCGTTTGTAATAACTGGCGCACTCCCGGCGCTGACAGACTACCAGCAGGCCCACTGGCAATGAGTCGCCCACCCTTACTCATCCATTCTTCTAAGGCGATCGCTTGTGATGGTGTTAATACCTCCACATTTGGTAAAAATAACACCTTGCGCTCTCCCCAATCTCCCGCACTCTGAACGTTAGCTAAAGGAATGACACAGTATTTTACTCCTGCTGTCTGCAAGCGATTTGTTATCCCTGTCCACTGATTCGCATTTTCTTGGCTCTGAACTATGCTCAATACAGGTTCTGAGGTCGCCGCCATCACGGGCGAAATATTCAACAGATAAATAATAAAAAATGGGACTTTAAGAATAAATAGTTTTGTTTTTTTGATTTTAAACATTAGTTAATTGATCATTTGTCATTTTGATGCGAGTATTAGGATGTCATTAGTCCAATATCAGCTTTTACAACTCATTAGAACTATAGTTATATAGTCTAGATATACGAATTTTTTCCTAGCCGATTGCAAACTGCTGACAAATAAATACTCACGATTTGATACAGGTCTTGATTAATTCTTCAACACCTGCTACCGGGAATATTATTGTATTCAGTTTGCCAGCAACTTCCTCAATACTTATATCATCTAAAAATACCGATTCACCATGTTTTAACATAATACTGGGCAGTAAAATTCCATCTCCTAAATCTTGACCCTGTAAGTTTAAAAGTAAGTCATGACCAGTGAGCAAACCTGTGACAGTGATGCTTTGTCCCCAATAATCGCTATTTAAAGCACGCATGTTAACTTCTAAACCCTCAACCAAATTCAATCGCTTGAGAATAGGTTGAAAAGCTTGTTCAACAGCATTACCAACAACCCAGGTTAGTTTTCGTGTCTTCACTTTTGACGGTAAAAGCTTTTGGGCTGCTGTGACAAATTGCTTGATAAACAAGTGAATAGAACCAACACCGTTATCGATTTGAGGATAATCTTCATATTCGGATTCGTCTGGTAATTCCTCACCCGCAATTAAGAACCACTCATCCGCTAACCAAGCAAAGGTGGAACCAAACTGTTGACGAAATTCCTTTGAGAGCGATCGCACTTGGGAAATAACTTCAACAGCCATTGATTTTGTTACAGGTGTCAGTTCGTCTGCTTCAGAGCGAAACCGCGTCAAACCAACTGGTACAACAGCCACAGAAGCAACTGCAGGTACTTCGCCAGTATGAAAAGATGCTAAATCCCGTAAGGTTTTTTCTAATTGTATGCTATCATTTATACCAGGACATAAAACAACTTGTGCATGAATTTGAAGTCTCTTTTTTTGAAACCACTTGATTTGGTCCAAAATTTGTCCCGCACGCTGATTCTTGAGCAGTCTAATTCTGACTTCGGGATCAGTAGCATGAACCGAAACATACAATGGAGATAACCGCATCTGTTCAATCCGCTGCCATTCCCTTTGTGACAAATTAGTTAAGGTTAGGTAGGAGCCATACAGAAAGCTCAGTCGGTAATCGTCGTCTTTGAAATATAAGGTTGAGCGTTTCCCTGGTGGTTGTTGATCGATAAAGCAAAACGGACAGTGGTTGTTGCACTGAATTAATCCATCAAACAGTGCTGTTGCAAACTCAAGTCCGAGATCCTCGTCGTAATCTTTTTCGATTTCAACATGATGGGTTTTACCAGTAGCGTCTAAGACTTCCAGTTCTAGGACATCATCAGCGCACAAGAATTTATAGTCAATCAAGTCACGGGGACGAGTTCCATTGATAGCAACAATGGCATCCCCTACTTCAAAGCCAATTTCAGCAGCAATGGAGTCGGGAACAATTTTTGTAATTGAGGCAGGACGAATCGAAAGACTCATAATATAATATTTTGGATTTTAGATTTTGGATTGGAAAGCGCTGTCTGTATTTAGGTTATAAAAAGCAATCTTATGGTCGCGAACATTTTTGAAAATTGGTATAAGTTTAGATATTAGCAATTAACTAATCGCTAATATCTAATTGCTATTAATTACGTAGTAATCCTATTTGTACGGCTACCAACAAAAATACTCCCATCAGCAAGCGGTACCAGACGAATATCCAAGTGCTGCGTTTTTCTAGATAGTGTAACAAACCGTAAATTGCTAAGAAAGCGGAAATACTGGCGGAGCTTAACCCAATTAACAGAATCAACCAACCATTTGTATCCAAACCAGCTTTAAGGAGGACGTGTAGTTCTTTAGCTCCTGCTAATATAACGGCTGGTATGCCTAGCAGAAAAGAAAATCTGGCTGCTGTTTCTCGCTCCATTTTCAAAAATATTCCAGCTGTTAATGTCGAACCGGAACGCGAAACACCTGGAATCAAGGCAAATGCTTGAGCGATGCCGACAAAAATCGCATCTCGCAAAGTCAACTGGTTAAAGTCGCGTTCGTGATCACCCTGTTTTTCTGCCAACGCCAGCAAAAGAGACATTACAATTGAAGCCGATCCAACCACTATTAAAGATCGTAAAGGGGAATTGGGACTATTAAGGGTTTTCTGGAGCGCAAGACCCGCTATGATTAGAGGAAGTGTACCCAGCAATACTCCCAGTACGAGTTGAAAGGATTTTGACTGAAAGTTTTGGTTAGCGATCGCTCTGAATGTTCCTGCTGTCAATTGCTTAATGTCTTTCCAAAAATAAGTAATCACAGCCGCTAGACTGGCAAGTTGCATTGCCGCCGAAAAAGCGGTGCCTGGGTCTGGCCATCCCAACAAACCTGGTACGATTCGTAAATGCGCTGTACTACTGATTGGCAGCAATTCTGTGATGCCTTGGACAATGCCCAAAATAACGACTTGCCACCACTCTAATTTGGTGAATCCTAAGTCTACATGCTCGGTAAAAGTCGTAGCTGCAAAAAACGTGTAATTCATCATAAGGATTTTTCAGCTTTCAACAAGCTTTGCTGTTAGGGTTAACTAGAGCGAGAAACGCCCATTATGGTTTCGGGTTAGGTTTTTGTCCAGATTCATAGTATTAAGGAGAGAAAGAGGGAGAGGGGAGAGAGTCGATTTAAATGCCTCTGGTGCCGCTTATCCTCAGATGGTTCCTGCTCCTTAATTGTCTCCATTAACCAAACTCCCGAAACACTTGCGTAATTTTACCGAATTATCAGAATTTACACTTTATCGGTCGATCTTTCCGGGCGACTACCAAAATTAATCTTGGATATAGAAGATGAGGACAGAGGGAGAAAGTATATTCTTATTCCTCACTAAAACAGTGCTGAGTGCGGAGGTTCTCCAACTCAATACAGGAGTGAACTGGCTCTTCGTCTTCTTACAGAGTAAAGACGCTGCCTTGAACAGCACTGGCTCCCTCTGGAGCGAGGAGCGTTGCGCTCGTAAAAAGTAAAATTAATTGGCACGAGCGCACACTCATGCCTGACGCCGAACTTTCGATTTATTCCCTTGTAGGGTGCAACTTCGTAATAATGCCTCATAACGTAAAGTCTGCCGGGGGAAGCGGAATGGTACGCTCGAAAACCTAAAAAGGGGCTGACACACCAGACGCGGTGACGCGCTTAAAATTCTATCTCCGCGTCCCCCTTTCTCCGCTCTCCGCGTCAGTCTCAACCCTAAACAATGGTGCCATTCGTCCCTACACCCCACACCCCGCACCCTACACCCTTTTGAATTCAATCCTCCTGTGACGATCTCCCGATCTCACTCCTGAAGTCCCAACTCAGCGGTGAACTACTTAGGTATGAATCTTAAATGAGAGTAAAAATACCTTCAAAAGATATTTTTGTTATGATATTTTAAATAACATAAAGATAAGTAACAAATATTAAAAACGTTGGTTAACAATACATTGTCCTCTCACACTATTTCTACCCCACAGCAGTCGTACGTAAGTGAGACGCAAGCCGTACGTGACTTGCTTCAAATCTATCGACCAGGACAGCGTAGTGGGTTCTCAGATATTCCATTATGGCAAGTCATCTCTAAATCAACTTGGTTGGTATTTGCAGCCGCAGTCTTTCTGGTGTCCGTGCCAGTTTTTGTGGAAGCGCCACTGGTGCGATCGCAACCGTTGCTGAGTTTAATGATGACAGCAGGTTGGATATGGCTGAGTTTTGCCTTGATGTCACGTCCCTCTACTTACTTATGGGGAGATTTGCTTTTAGGTTTCAGTTGGAGTTGGTTTGCTGGATCGATTTACTGGGGCTGGTTGCGTTGGGAACCGCTATGGCATTTACCAGTGGAAGCTATTGGCTTACCCTTTGCTTTGTGGTGTCTTAGTCGCAATTGGGGTAAAGTTGGTAACTGGTTTTATCTGGGCTCTTTATTTGGCACAGCATTAACCGATGTGTACTTCTATCTAGTAGACTTAATACCTTCTTGGCGGCAAATTATGATGGTAGAACCCGAGTACATCCCCGCAATTTTGCAAAATGCTGTGGTGCAGGTACAAACTCCATTAGGAAAAGCTTGGGCGCTGACTCTTGTTATATTGTTGTTAATAGTGGGAATTTTACCTTTAAAGTACAAGCAGCAGCACTGGTATGCATTTAGTGGAGCAGTTTTAAGTACAATATTGGTAGACTGCTTATTTTTGCTAGCAGCAACTCTTGCTTGAGAATGGGAATCCTACCTCAACGCTCCAACAGGTGCTAGGGCGCGTCGGTCTTGGGAACTCTCCAAGTTCTAAGTAGTGGCTTCCACCGCGATATTTATGCGTTGCACTTTAATTGACAAGGCAAATAGACTCTGCACTTATTAAAAATTAAGAAGTTTGAAATATAAGGTTTTTAGCTGTTGAAGATGGTAATGATATTTCCACATTAGCTTTCTCTAGACAGACAAAGGGAACGAGTGAGAGTTATAACTCTGCGTCTCCTGTCTCCTATTTATCAACAATATTGACAGACTGCGAGTAATAGCAAGTCCAAGTGCATATTAATACGCTGTATATTAGTTTCTGATGACTGTTGTGTCTTGATTAAGCTATCAGCCATTAGTCTTAAAGGTAAATATTGTGTCTATATCATAGTTTTTCCCTTTAAGCTAGGTCAAAGAGCAAAAATTTAACCAAGCTGGAAGCTCTTGAGAAAGTACTAACAGCTACAGGCTAACCGCTCTTAGCTGACAATTTTTATTTCAGTTTGATGAAAAGAGGTAGAAAATTGTGAAACGATTGGCATGTTTATTAACAGTTTTTAGTTTAGTAGTAGGATGTTTGGGATGGTTCTCAATGCCTCAAACAGCCCAAGCTGGCAATATCAATGGTGTTTTTCAATCAATTTCAGTTCTGGCAGTTGAGGCAAGTCAATACCAACAGAACCAGGCAGATAGAAAGTTGGGAACAGCATTTGGCAAGAAGATTGATTTGAATAACACTAATGTGCGAGCTTTTCAAAGATATCCGGGACTATATCCCAACCTTGCTAAAAAAATAGTCTCGAATGCTCCTTACGAGAAAGTAGATGATGTTTTCAACATTGAAGGATTGAGCGAACACCAAAAAGACATCCTGCAAGCAAACCTAGATCACTTCACCGTAACAGACGTGGAAGCAGCTTTCACTGAAGGAGACGACCGCGTTAATAACGGTATCTATCGTTAAATACCACAATTTATAGGCAAAGGACAAGGCAGGGATTCCCCGAAGGCAGGGGTGATTTAGGGATACTTGGCGAGGGATAATTTAAATCTACTTTCCTTCCCCTCCTCTCTATCTCCCCCTCTTACCTTCCCCTCCTCTCCTATCCTCATTCCCTCTCTCCCCCCTCAATCACCTTGTACCAGACAAATCTTCCGAGTCAATTTGATGTTTTAGTCGTCGGCGCTGGTGCGGCTGGACTTTACACGGCACTGTGTTTGCCAAACAATCTGCAAGTTGGTCTAATTACTAAAGAAACAGTTTCTTTATCTGCCAGTGATTGGGCGCAAGGTGGCATTGCTGCGGCAATCGCTCCTGGTGATTCTTCCAAAATGCATGTAGAAGACACAATGCTGGCTGGGGCTGGCTTATGCGATCGCCCTGCTGTAGAATTTCTGGCTCAAGAAGCCTCTGAGTGTATCCAGTCTCTAGTAAGTTTGGGAGTTGCGTTTGACCGTCATGGTAAAGATTTAGCTTTAACCTTGGAAGCTGCTCATTCTCGTAATCGCGTCCTCCATGCTGCTGATACTACAGGCAAAGAAGTCATCACGACTCTTACGAATCAGGTGCTGCGACGCCAAAATATTCAAATCATTCAAAAAGCTTTAGCATTAAGTCTATGGCTAGAACCGGAAACAGAGCAGGACACAACAGCCGCTCCTCCACGCTGTCAGGGAATTAGCCTGTTTTATCAAGGTCAAGTCAGATGGATCAAAGCAGGTGCAGTGGTTCTGGCTACAGGTGGTGGTGGTCAAGTGTTTGCTCAAACAACTAACCCTGCTATCAGTACAGGTGATGGGGTGGCGATCGCATGGCGTGCGGGAGCGATTCTCCGCGATTTAGAATTTGTACAATTTCATCCCACTGCCCTGACTAAAGCAGGTGCTGACCACTTTCTGATTAGTGAAGCTGTACGCGGTGAGGGAGCTCACCTGATTGATAACGAAGGGCGGCGTTTTACCTTTGACTATCACCCCGCAGGTGAACTCGCTCCCAGGGATGTGGTGAGTCGGGCAATTTTCAGTCACTTACAAAGTACCTCGGTTGACCTGAGCAATGCCCATGTGTGGTTGGATATGCGTCCCATTCCAGCTCAGAAGATTCACCAACGCTTCCCCAATATTGTTAAAGTTTGTAAACATTGGGGTATTGATGTCTTTTCAGAACCAATTCCTGTCGCTCCGGCTGCTCATTATTGGATGGGTGGTATTGTGGCCGATCTCAAGAATTCTACAAATATTCCAGGTTTATACGCAGTAGGTGAAACGGCGAGTACTGGCGTACATGGAGCAAATCGTCTTGCAAGTAATTCGCTATTAGAGTGTATTGTTTTTGGAGCACAATTGCAGCGTTTAGAAATGCAGTCTGTGTCAACAGAATCATCAGAAATATCAGAAATAACTTTCCGAGAATTTAAGACAGATGCGGAGCAGTGGAATATTCAGCAAACTCAACTAGAAGTCCTGCGGCAGAAGATACCGAGTTTGGTGTGGCAAAGTGCTGGTATCTGTCGAGAAGAGTCTAGTTTGTTGGCAGCGATCGCGACTGTAGAGTCTTGGCAGCAGAATTTTGCTGCTTTACCTATCAGTCAATTTTTATTCTCTTTAAATCCTAAAGAATTAGCGAGTTTCAATGATATCGCGGATATTGAACGCCAGTTGCGACTATGGGCAGAAACTCGCAATCTGCTTGACGTCGCTTATTTGATTTTTAAAAGTGCTGCTTTTAGAACAGAAAGTAGAGGGGGACACTACCGCCAAGACTACTCTCAATCCGATCCTCGTTGGCAAGTCCATACACTTGTTGAAAAAAACGATTGGCGCAAATCTCCTGTTCAAGATTAAGTGAAGAGGGATTGGAGTTTTTGAATCAAGCTGTTATTAGATGCATTTACATATTTCTATGGAAGTTCAAAAGAATCCCCTCGCATGACGGCAGGGGAGAGTCAACGGATGCCGCTTCCATAAAAACTATCTGGACTCCCATAGTTTCGTGGTTCATAGTCGTTCTCTGATTCCACGTTAGAGCTATTGTGTTTCAAAACTTGATAATTATTCTTAATAGCAGTCAAATTTTCACTCTCCTTAGTGTCACTCTTAGCAGTCGAGTTGCTGACTATTTTTGTAGCTTCAGCAATCTTAGGAATGGCTAGATGCACTCCAATTAAAAATAAAATTACGCTCGTAATTTTCAATATATTTTCCATACGCTTCCGTATATTCTCTGATACATTTGGATTCGCTCAAGAGTTACTAGTATTAAAATATTACTAAAAATTCCCGTTATTGGTACCGCTGCTCGAAATGAAAATGTTAAAATCTGCTCTAGATTATGAATTTATATGTTTGAGTCTTCAGGGTAGTTTACGAGTCGTAACTAATGACGCGAACTCACAACGATTTTTACCCAGATGCTTAGCACGGTACATGGCAGTATCAGCTTGTTTTATTAGAGTGTCAACATCTTGACTGTTGAGTGGGTAAATACTGATACCAATACTGGCGGAAACTTTAGTGGTATGTCCGTCCAAGACAATTGACTCAGCAATAGTTGCTAAAATTTTCTCAGCAACTTTGGCGGCGACTCCCATGCTAGGAATTGCCCGTAAAATGACGGTAAATTCATCTCCACCTAAGCGTCCGACAGTATCACTATTGCGCAAGGAATTACTGAGGCGCTGGGCAATAGTTACCAACAAGCGATCGCCCATCTCGTGTCCTAAGGTATCATTGACATGCTTGAAACCGTCAAGGTCAATGAATAGGAGTCCTATTAATAAATTATTGTTTTTTGCCCACTCAAGCGAGTTGTAAAGTTGTTCGACAAAAAATTTGCGATTGGGTAGACCGGTGAGAGAGTCGTGATAAGCAAGATAGCGCAAATGGTCTTCTTTGAGCTTTAATTCATCATTAGAGCGAGATAACTCAGCAGCAGCACGCTTGAGATCTTGCTCTATCTGCTTGCGCTTGGTAATATCACGAATGACTCCGACTAAAAAGAAATTGCCAGCTGCGTCTTTGTGGAGCGATCGCTTAGTAGAGATAAAAAAGGTCTTGCCACTGGCGTTAGTGAATTCTTCTTCGTGTTCTTGAGGTTCGTGATTTTGGAAGAGTAACTCATCTTGCTTGCGAAAAACATCCGCCTCATGTTTGGCAAAAAAGTCATAGTCAGATTTTTCAATCAGCAGACTTTTAGGATAACCAATAAATCGACAATACGCTTCATTTAAGACAATCCACTGGTGTTTTTCATTTTTCACAAAAATTGGATCGGGAATCGTATTGATCACTTGATGCAAAAACTCTTTAGACCGTTTTAACCCTTCTTGGTGATATGCTAAAAGAGTTGTAATCACGACAGCCGCTCCACCCAAGGATAGTAAAGCAGGCAAGATTGGAATCCACCAACCAAAGCTGAAAGCAATATAGGCACTGCCAACGATCACGAAACCGGAAAGTAGAATACTCAGTAAATTTTGACTTGGATATCGGATTCGCCTGGAAATGCTCGTTCCCATATAAGCCCAAGCAAAAATCCATAACCATTCTAAGGTTTTGGACCAAACCTTAAGTAAAGGTCGTCCGTCAAGGGCAGCTCTAATTAACTCGCTGATAAAATATGCTTGTAATTCTATCCCAGCTACAGGTTTGACTGTACCCATGATCCGATTGGAGTATGGAATTAAGACAAAATCCTGAAGGCTGGGTGCAGTGGAACCAATGAGTACAATGCGATCCTTAATCAAGCTTTCTGGTACGCGCTCCTCCAGCACATCTGTCAGGGAAACTTTACGGAATCGCCCCACTTTGGGAAAATTTGACAAAATTTGATAGCCTCTATCGTCTGCACCGACATAAGCACCATCATTTTTTTGGAAACGAGGAAACACAGCTTTGCCCAACTGCAAATACTCAGGATTACTTTTTGCTTTCTGAGAAGTAATGCCCTCTGATTTTAAATACACCTTCGCCAACTTCAAGGCAAAACTATAGTGTATCTGGTTATCAACGTGTCTGTATAATAAGCTGCGACGTACTTTGCCATCAGCGTCTAACACCAAGTTGTTGAAACCGAATTGGTTTAGCCGACGCAGCACTGGTGGAGGTAAAACACTAGCGTTGTTGTTTTGAGACAAGAACTCAATGCCGACTAAGTTGGGCATTGAGCGATAAGCAGAAACTAAATCATGATGACCTGGTTGTACTGGCAAATCTCGATAGATATCTAAGCCAATAGCACGAGGTTGGTGGATTTGTAATTTTTGCAACAACTGGGCAATCACGATATCTGGAATCGGCCACCTACCAACAGAGTGTAAAGAAGCTTCGTTGATCGCGACAATGGTAATACGCTCGATTGGTGGCTCTTGAGGACGTAACTGAAAGAATTGATCTAAAGCTGCCCATTCTAATGATTGTAATAATCCGACAGAACGTATTAGCATCGTAAAGGCTGCAATACAGAAGGCAGTGATTAACTGCTCGTGTCCTTGACAAAGCAGTTTTTTTCGTGCTGACAGTAACCTTACAAGATGCTTGCCTAACTGCTTACTCATTCCCATTTCCTCATTAGGAGGAATTTTTTCATTTTTCTATAATTATTAGCGACCTGGCAATAGCTCCTACGCTGTTAAGAAGAACATATAGGTCACAACTCACAAAAACATTCAAGTTATTTCTGATCATGACCCGTCCTCACTATGTAACTAGCAACTTACGTTATTAGCTAAGTACTTATGCTTATTGGGATTACTAAATGTTGACAAATAGATGTAAAGTAAAACCTTACACCTCGAATACGATTCAGATTAGACCGGGAGCCTGAGGAAGAAAAATCAGTTTTTCCCCCTACTTGCCTTAACAGAGGTTAAAGCTACTGAATCGTATTGCCTACACCCCTATTAAAAATATTCTCTTAATTAACGTTTTGTCTATAAATTCGCAAATATTTGCGTGTTTATGTTGGGAATAAAGGGCATGGGGAACTCGGTAATGGGTTATTGGGAAGAAATTATTCGCGGACGACCTTTTGACCGATTCCCAATGACCTTTATTTCTTGAAAGCGTCAGGAAAATTCTTAAAGTTACGGGGACCTTTGTAGCCGGAGACTTGAGCTAATGTCTCTAATTGTTGTACGTTGGGATAAAGTTTTCCATTAATTTGCCAAGTTGGATAGCCTTTGATGCCAACTGCTTGACAGACATCAGGTTGCGGGTCATCTTTACCCTGGGGATCGCAATCTATGTGTTTGATTTCTGGATACGCCTCCTTGCCAAAAAGTTCTTTTTGTTCGTGGCAATGAGGACACCACCAAGCAATATATTCCTTGGCACCAATTTGGGTAAGGTGACGTGCTAAACCGATTTCCGCCTCGCCAGAACTAGATCGGATTGGCCAACCAACTCCCAGAGCAGGTTCTCCGATTGGTTCTGGACTTAAGATTTTTGCCGCACTACTTGAGGAGCTGTATTGACTGTATACACCTAATGTGGAAATGAGTGTGACCATCCCCACAATAATGGCAGTAAAGAATATTTGCCCAATATCCTCCCAAGACCGACCAATGAGAGTCAGGACTAAAAGGCTCAAAGAAAAAGTCGCTGAGGCAATACAATAAGGACAGAATGTTTTGATTTGGAATGCCAGCAGGTACATTAAGTAACCGCTGAAGACAGTCATGGCGATCGCACCCGTTAGCAGCAACAACCAAGTCCAATTTTCCAGCTTTTGACGCACATCCTTTTTTTCCACTGTTTTAAATGCCAGCGGAATCAAGGCAAATACTGCCATGCTGATGTATGCCAAAAACCCAAACAAGGATAATGGCAATCCACCAAAAATTGGTAATGTTGCCCAAGGGCTGGCAAGAACATCATGACAGCCCTGGGTTCCAGTCTTTGCCAGACAAGCAACACTGCCTCCAGTTAACTTTTCAATAGTCAGATAGCCTGTGGTTAAGGCACCACATGCGGCTATCGCAGCGATCAATAAACGCGAGGAGCGATGAATCCAGGGAGTAGAACGACGGCGAACCATAAAAAATAGCGATCTTTTAGTTAGTGATTAGTGGTTAGTCGTTAGTAGTTAGTGGTAATAAGCTACCAACTTTTCAACAATTAACAACTAACAAATATTACAAATGTAACTTAACAGACGATCTTGATTTATTTTCCTCTTTAGAGTTCCAACTTTGGTGTGCGGCTTCTACAAATTGACTTACCCGAATAGGATCGATTGTTTGTTCGCGACGTCCATGGCGTTTTAAAGAACTGGAAACAATAACACCATCTGCTGCTTGGAGTAGTGTGGCAACGTTTTCCCAGCTCGCCCCACTGCCGATAAATACAGGAGTATCATTGGCAGCAGCAGTTGCCAGTTCCAAATCTTCTAAGTTTGGAGGATGACCGGTTGCCCAACCAGAGAGAATGACTGCATCAGCTAAACCGCGTTCAATAGTGTCTTGCACGGCAGTGGTGAGATTGACAGAACTTAATGGACGAGCGTGCTTTACCAACACATCGGCGAATATTTTCACATCGCTGCCTAATTCTCTACGGTAGCGCAGGAGTTGGTGGGCTTCCCCCTCGATTAATCCCTGATCGGTTGCCATCACCCCTGTCAGGACGTTCACGCGAATGAATTGAGCTTTGACGCAGGTGGCGATCGCCATGGCACTTTTTGCGTCATTTCGCAAAACATTTATGCCAATAGGTAGAGTTACCAAATTCTGGATCTGCTGTACCACTACAGTCATGATACTGACAACTGCGGGGTCAACCTGGTTTTTGGTAAATGGTGCATCAAAAAAATTCTCCACAATAATGCCATCAACTCCTCCGCTGGAGAGTGCTGCTGCTTCTTGTTCGGCACGGTCTATGACGGCTTTGAAATTACCTCCCCAACGAGGTGAGGTTGGCAGTGGTAGTAGGTGAACCACGCCAATAATTGGAGTTCTGGTTTTAAATAGCTGATGTAAGTTCACTATTATTATGTTAGTTATTAGTCGTCAGTTGTTAGTTGGAGCGCTGTTAGTTGTTAGTTGCTGATCACAAGAGCGCTCTGATGATGAGATCGGTCCTGCTCTCAAGAGACTGACCAGTATTCATTGGACAGTTCTCACCCACAAATAACTACTATCCACCACCCATTAACTTCCAACCTCTAACCACTGACTGTTTTACGATGTCGGTTTTCATGCTTCCATCTCAAGGAGGAAATAGGTGTAAAACCTCTCATAAGATATGTTAAGATAAAAAGGGCGACAAGAGGAGTTGGCAACTTAGAATCCGCGCTCGCGCTTCCCATTAAGTGGGTGTAAAGCTCATCGTTCGTTTCAGGTCAAGCCTGAGCAAACGGGTAGCATTACTGCTATAACAGCGTCGTCGCGGTAAATTTTCCATACTGGTAGCGACTTCTCAAAACACTCCACAGACACTTGGTAATGTAGGCTCGCGTCTTTACCAGTGTCATCCAGAGGACAGCTTCCTTATGGGTAGATTAACAACGCACACGCTAAGTAATGTAAAATACCAACAAGCAGGCGATTTTTTCAATTATTACTTGTGTCGAATTTACCCAAAGACTTTTTAGTTTTCCTCTAGAAAACAAATTAATAAAGATATCATCGCACGATTTCTAGATTAATTAGGGTCACAGAGCCAAAAAAATGTATAAATAAGGAGACTTTTGGTGAGGATGTTCAGACTTCCATGCCCAAGTCTGGTGTGCAAAGAGATTGCTCTTCGCCAAACAAAATAAAGACAAAAAGCTGGAATTTTATCTATAATATGGGTGACAAGCCAACAATTGCGATTTCTCACCTTGGCTGTGAGAAGAACAGAATTGACACAGAGCATATGCTAGGACTGCTAGTAGAAGCAGGCTACGGCGTAGATTCTAATGAAGAGTTAGCAGATTACGTTATTGTCAATACCTGTAGTTTTATTGAAGCGGCGAGAGAAGAATCTGTCAGATGTTTGGTAGAACTGGCAGAAGCGAATAAAAAAATTGTAATCGCAGGCTGTATGGCGCAGCACTTCCAAGAGCAGTTGTTGGAAGAGTTGCCCGAAGCAGTGGCGGTGGTAGGCACAGGCGAATATAACAAAATTGTAAATGTTATTCAGCGGGTAGAAGAAGGAGAGCGCGTTAAGCTCGTCAGTGCACAACCAACCTACATTGCCGATGAAACCACACCGCGCTACCGCACTACAACCACTGGGGTAGCTTATTTGCGGGTTTCCGAAGGATGCGATTATGGTTGTGCGTTTTGTATTATTCCTCATCTCAGAGGAAAACAACGATCGCGTACTATTGAATCTATTGTCGCTGAGGCTGAGCAGTTAGCATCTGAAGGGGTACAGGAAATCATTTTGATTTCCCAAATTACTACAAATTATGGTAAGGATATCTACGGGAAACCAAAACTAGCTGAATTACTGCGAGCGTTGGGAAAAGTAGATGTACCATGGATTCGGATGCACTACGCTTATCCGACTGGATTAACTCCAGATGTGATAGCGGCAATTCAAGAAACACCGAATGTCTTACCATACCTAGATTTGCCGTTACAACATTCCCATCCAGAAGTTCTTCGGGCTATGAACCGTCCTTGGCAAGGAAGAGTAAATGATGCTATTACCTTTGCTCTTAAGGACGCACTACCTTTATCAGTGCTGCGGACAACCTTTATCGTCGGCTTCCCTGGCGAAACGGATGAGCATTTTGAGCATCTAATGCAGTTTGTCCAGCGTCATGAATTCGATCATGTTGGTGTTTTCACCTTCTCACAAGAGGAAGGAACGCCCGCGTACAATCTACCTGATCAGCTGCCACAATTCATTATGGATGAGCGGCGGGATGCACTAATGGCACTCCAACAGCCCATTTCTCTCAAGAAAAATCACCAAGAAATTGGCAAGGTGGTTGACGTCTTAATTGAACAAGAAAATCCCGAAACAGGAAAGTTAATCGGTCGTTCAACCAGGTTTGCTCCAGAAGTGGATGGACAAGTTTATATTGATGAGGATAATTCCCACCAATCTCAATCGGTAGGAAAATCAATGTTAGGAACTATTGTGCCAGTAGCGATTCAAGACGCTGATGCCTACGACCTCTACGGTCAAATTGTCAATAACTAATTAGAATTAGTAGTTACAACTAACTAATCACAAAAGTCAAAAGTTACAAATTAGGAGAGTTGATGAACCTTTCGTTTCAAGAATTAGGACTTTCAGAACAGTGCGTTCAGCAAATAGAAAAAATAGGCTTTACCGCACCAACTAGCATTCAAATGCAAGCAATTCCACAGCTACTTGCAGGTCGTGATGTTGTGGGTCAATCTCAAACTGGTACTGGTAAAACAGCGGCATTTTCTTTACCAATTATAGAGCGGTTGGATGTTAATCAAAAAGCCGTACAAGCGGTGGTTTTGACACCAACTCGCGAACTGGCAATCCAAGTCCATGATGCGATTTGCGAATTCATTAGCAACCAAGGATTGCGGGTTTTAGCAATCTATGGCGGACAATCGATCGACCGTCAGATTTTACAACTGAAACGCGGCGTTCATATGGTCGTAGGTACACCAGGACGCGTCATAGACTTGTTGGATCGCGGATGCCTGAAATTAGATCAGGTGAAATGGTTGGTGTTAGATGAAGCTGATGAAATGTTAAGCATGGGCTTTATCGACGATGTAGTAAAAATACTTTCCCAAGCACCAGATGATCGTCAGACAGCTCTATTCTCGGCAACAATGCCGCCATCAATTCGCTCCTTGGTTTCAAAGTTTCTGCGATCGCCAGTAACAGTGAATGTTGAGCAGCCAAAAGCCGCTCCTAATAAAATCAATCAAGTTGCTTACCTCGTACCACGCCATTTGACAAAAGCTCGGGCTTTACAGCCGATTTTGGAAATGGAAGATCCAGAAACAGCATTGATCTTTGTCCGGACTCGGCGAACTGCAGCAGAACTGACTAATCAATTGCAAGCAGCCGGTCATAGTGTGGATGAATATCACGGTGACTTATCACAACAAGCAAGAGAAAGGTTGTTGATCAGATTTCGCAATCACCAAGTGCGTTGGGTGGTAGCAACGGACATTGCAGCGCGAGGGTTGGATGTTGATCAACTCTCTCATGTGATTAACTTCGACTTACCTGATAGCGTTGAAACCTACGTTCATCGGATCGGTCGTACCGGTCGAGCAGGTAAAGAGGGGACTGCAATTTCTTTAGTACAGCCATTTGAACGACGCAAACAGCAGGTATTTGAGCGCCATGTGCGCCAAAACTGGCAATTGCTATCGATCCCCACACGGACACAAATAGAAGGAAAGCAGTTAGAAAAATTACAAACTCAGGTGCGAGAAGCACTAGCGGGTGAGCGTCTGGCTTCGTTTTTGCCGATAGTCAGTGAGTTGATTGAAAAATATGACGCTCAGGCGATCGCTGCCGCCGCTTTGCAAATCGCTTACGATCAAACTCGTCCTGCCTGGTTACAATCAGACGGTGGTCTTACAGATGAGGATATTCTACCTCCCTCTTCCAAACCAAAGCTGCGAAGTGGGCGTCGTGAATTTCCTGGTGGTGAACGAAATCGTTCTAACTGGACACCCTCGGAAGCCACTCCCACAGAAGGAGAAAGACGTGTTAGCTCCAAGCCCAAGCCTCGGACTGCTCGTCGAGAATCCTCTATGACACCGACGAAAAAGATAGGTATTACCAAAGCTAGAGAATCAGCTTCTTAGATAAGTTAAGAGTTAAGAGTTATAATTTTGATTCCTCATACTAAAACTCTTAACTCCTCACTTAATATTGTTCGTCCGATGCTGACAGTTTAAATTCCAGTCAATGATTAATTTAGCCAAGGACGGCTGACTTGCTCGAGTTGGGCAATCTCCTCATCACTTAATCTCCAACCTAAAGCACCCACATTTTGTTGTACTTGTTGGGGAGTTTTTGCTCCTGCAATGGGAATGACATTACCTTGGGCAATTAACCAATTTAGGGCAACTTGGGCGGGAGTGCGGTCGTATCGAATACCTAAACTGCGTAGCAAAGATATCACTGGCTCAATTTTTCGTAAGCCTTCTTTACTAAATCGCGGATCTATCCTTCTTGCACCACTTGGGGTTTCACTACCAGTGTACTTGCCTGTAAGTAGTCCCTGAGCCAAAGGGCTATATGCTAAAATTGTTACACCTAATTCCCGAGCGGTGTTAAGGATACCTTCAGTTTCGATTTGCCGAGTCAATAAAGAGTAGCGTACTTGGTTTACAGCTAAAGGAACTCCACGCGCCGCCAGGATCTTGTGAGCCTCCTGCATTTGCTCGGCTGAGTAATTACTGACACCGACTGCCTCAATTCTACCCCGCTTGACTTCATCTGCAAGGGCATTCATGAGAGTTTCTTGACTCATAAAAAAGAGAAACGGCCAATGCACTTGGTATAAGGAAACACGCTCAACTTGTAAGCGTTTTAAGCTATCTGTTAAGGCATCGGCAACGGAGTTAGCTGCAAATCGCCAAGGGAAAGGACCGTACTTAGTCGCAATCTGCACTTGCTTATCTGTCTTCTGCATGAATTGCGCCAAAAATTGCTCGCTCAAACCCAGTCCGTAGACTTCAGCAGTGTCAAAGAATGTAATGCCAGCTTCTAACGCAGCCGTAAAGGCTGCTTGTAACTCTTCTGAACTGTAGTCACTGCCATAATTCCAAAAGAGTTTATCACCCCAAGCCCAAGTCCCGATACACAGAGGTGTCACAGTCGGACCACCTTGCCCCAATGTAATGCTTTCCACGTTCACAAGAATTTATTTAGTTACATTTCTTTACCATTACAGTGTATCGCGCTCAAGAGATAGGAGACAGGAGGCTGGGAGTTAGATCATATATTATCCAAATCTTTCCGGTGTTGCCTTTGTTGATCTTAATGTCGGGCTAATTTGGGAGTTCGCCCTAACAAACCGATCATTAACTTGAGAGCAAATATTTTGACTAGAGGGGTTCGTCGCAAAACTCCTAAACCGATGCGACGAATTATTACTATTGGTAAGAAGTTGTTGGAAAACATTCGATCCAATAGATCGGTGAAACCCAAAATCACTATATTCTCTCGCCGTCGCCAGCGTTCATATTGTTTGAGAACCTGAATAGAGCCAATATCTTGACGAAGAGAGCGTGCTTCCTGTATGGTCTGTGATAAAGCAGCTACATCACGAATACCCAAATTCAAACCTTGCCCACCAACAGGATGGCAGTTGTGTGCCGCATCACCAACTAAAGCAAGTCGGTGCAGGGCATAGTGATCGCTTTGCATGAGTTGTACGGGAAATATAAAGCGATCGCCCAGTAATTCTAACTTGCCCATCTGGTTGCCATAACGCTTTTGCAACTCCAAGAGAAATTGCTCATCATCCAACGCGCATAAAGCTTTTGCTTCTTCATGAGGAGCCGTCCAAACAATTCGGCAGCGATTTCCCAATAAAGGTAAAATTGCAAATGGACCACTTCTCCAAAATTTTTCGTATGCTGTGTTGTTGTGGGGTTTTTCTGGTTTAACAAAGACAACAATACAAGACTGCCAATATTTCCACCCAAAAGTTTTGATTCCGGCTGCTTGGCGGGTACGCGATCGCCCACCATCTGCGGCTACAACTAGTAAGCTGCGAACCCTCCGCATTTCTTCTGCCACTTTAATATCTATGACTACCATATCCTGCTGGTAGCATGTATCGATCACTTCAGCCGGACACAGATAAGTGACATTCGGACAATTTTTGACAAACTCCTGTAATGGGTATAATAGTGCTTGGTGTTCCGCCACATAACCCAAATCTTCAGTTCCTATATCCGCTGTTTGAAATTTCACGATATCAGGATAATCAGCATCGGAAAGGTGAACTTGACGGTATGTAGCAATTTGGGGCAACATTTTTTCCCAAACTCCTATTCCCTGGTAAATTCTTGCCGAAAGCATATGCACTGCGTAAGCTTGTCCTTTGGTGACTGCGGCTGATTCCACTTTCGCCTCAATTAGCAGTACGCTTAATCCTGAATCTTTTAAAGCCGCAGCTAAGGTTAAGCCAATAATTCCACCGCCAACAATGACTAAATCATATTCATATCCCTGCTGGTGTGTCGGTGTCTGGGGAGGGTTAAGAGTTTGATGAAGCTGCGATTGCGCCATTGTTAAGATAGATTACAGCATTTTGACTATTATTATGACGCATTTAGGCTCTTAAGAGCAAGTGATCTGATGTCCTTTAAATCACCCATAATAAAAGAACCCCTCCCCGCCAAAGCTGTGCTTTGTCTCCCCTCCCCGCAAGCGGGGAGGGGTTGGGGGTGGGGTTCAGTGTCTACGGAAATTATGGTTAATTAACCGGACATGATATGAATCTTTGCTTGAGCTATCACCGGCTAGCTTTAGCCGTATAGTTTTGATCGTTGATAGCTAAAGGCTGAATGCCAGAAAGTGAAAAGTCGCTCCTACTTTGAGGAACGACTTAAATGTTTTGTCGTTGAGTTAAAGGCTAAAATGAAGCCAAGACAAAAGTTAGTCTAAAGTCTTTCAATATGATTCACACTTTAAAAACTTGGTAACCAATGGCTAATAGCTAAGTGCTAATTTCTGTTTTCCCTTAGCTGCTAACCATTTACAATCAGCAGCCTTCACGAGTTGTCACGATTCAGATGGTAGATTTTGAGTTGCGACTGTGCCAACCCTGGTTAAGCATTTGAAGGACTACTTGCTTGTGGATGCAGTGGGCTTCATAGCGCTTTTGTGCATAGAGCCTGTTCTATGCTTGTTGCGTTTGTGATGTTTCATCGATTTTGTACCTGCATGGGATTTTACAGACTTATTTGCAGTATTTACACTTGTAGCAGTTTTAGCTTGAACAGCAGGTGCAGAAATTGCGACAGGAGCGGCAAACACGATGGCTAGGAGTAATGCTTTAGCGAACTTATTCATTTGATATCCCTCATCTGGTTGGAAAATCGACAATTCAACTATCCCAAAGAGATATGTCAGTGTCATGTTATTAATATGAAGTTCTTGTGTAGGTTTTTTTACTAAAAAGAGTCCTGAGTTCAAATTCCTGAGTCCATCAGAACAGAGCCAGAACTGGGAACTGAGGATTGTATAGGTTGAAAACCCTAAATTTAGTTATGAAAAAAAGTAAAAAAGTGTCCATTATCTATTCCCGCTCATTTGATGTATGGGGCTACATGTGTAGTAAAGTACTCAGAACTCAGGACGACTGAAGCCTCCCACTCTGCTTAAGCCATGCTCACAACCATAAGTTGTTCTGCCATTTCAAAATTGGCAGTAACATTTTGTACATCATCCAAACCTTCCAGAGAATCAATTAACTTCAAAAGCGATCGCGCCTGATCTGGATCGGTGATTTCGACGTAATTATCGGGAAGCCAGCGCAATTCTGTGTCAATCACCCGAAAGCTTTTTTCTTTCAAAATTTTGCTAAGGTTTTCTAAATTGGCAACTTCAGTAAACACCACAGCCATCTCATCCTCAGCAATCTCATAAAATTCGGCCCCACCTTCGAGGGATACTTCCAAAAGCTGTTCTTCATCAACAATAAACTGAACCGTGCAAACACCTTTTTGAGCAAACATCCAACTCACGCAACCAGTTTCACCGAGATTCCCACCGTTTTTACTTAAGGCAGCACGTAAGTCAGCCGCAGTACGATTTCGATTGTCTGTCAAAGCTTCAATTAAAATCGCTACACCTCCAGGGCCATATCCTTCGTAACGAATGACTTCCATTGGAGTATCACCCGCAAATGTACCTGCACCTTTAGCGATCGCCCGGTCGATATTATCATTGGGAATACCAGCCGCTTTCGCCTTTTCAATTGCCGTGCGAAGTTGAAAATTTGCCATCGGATCAGGCACACCATTTCTTGCTGCTACAATAATTGCACGCGACAGCTGAGTGAAGGTCTTTCCTTTTTTTGCATCCACTGCTGCTTTCTGGCGCTTAATATTTGCCCATTTACTATGTCCTGCCATAATTTTGACTTGTGAAAACTATATATAGCAATCCTAAATGATTTAGGAATGACTAATCTCTCACTGGTCTTTTGAAGGTCAAGAATCAACCGGAGTCCCTTTCCTGGTGTAGAATATACCTCTATACTACCTCAGTACTTCTCAACAACGCTTTCACAGGCGATGCACTTAGCAACGGCTGCCATTCGCATCGCCAATCCCAAGCCCGTTCCTTTACAAACACCTTTGGTTAGTCAACAGATATATTTTGACTTCTAACTTTTGTTAAGACACACTTCCTCATAGCGTTTACCTGCAATTTCCCAAGTGAATTCTGTTTCTACCAGTTTTCTACCGTTGTCGGACAGTTCAGCTCGTAACTGTGGATTAACAAAAAGTTGACTAATTAGAGAAATGTATTCTGCTGGCTGATTTGCTCGCAATGCCCTGAGTGGTAAATTTACCTCGTCTACAACTAGTCCTTCTAAACCGCAATCACTGGCGACAACTGGTATACCCGCAGCCATCGCCTCCAACGTTTTATTTTTGATACCAAATCCAGTCCGCATTGGTACGATGCAGACAGTTGCTTTATGTAAGTACTCTACCATTGAAGGCACACGTCCAGTGACGGTAATTCCGGGTTTTTCTTTGAGTGCTAAAACGGATGGTACAGGACGAGAACCGACAATATCGAAAGTTGTATCAGGATAGTTTTTTTGGATTTCTGGCAAGACTTCATTACTGAAAAAGCAAACAGCATCAACATTTGCTAAATTATCCATTGCTCCAATGAAAATTAAGCGGTGTCCTCCTGGATCGACGTTCCGCATTGGAAATGAAACCAAATCTACACCATTAGGAATGACTATAATTTCAGTATTTGGGTTAAACTTCTGTAGTTGGACTTTATCTTCTTGTGTTGTGACCACAAGTGCCGAGAATTTAGAGGTGTAATGTTGCTCGTAACGGCGTAAAAGTGGCAGGTAAATTATATCCCTTAATCTATTTTCCGAAATACCAGTTTCTAGTAAGTTGCGACAGGTGCCGTAGACAGAGCTATGAACATTGACCAAAGTTTTCAGCCGTTTCTGAAAATGCGGACGTACGTAGATTTCGTTAACGCTATGCTCACTGGTAATCGTGTCGCATTTTCCGGCGTCTACAAAGTTATCAATCCAGTTTTGCATATCGACTGAGTAACGGTTTCGTACACTTGGCGGTGTTCCTTGAAGCATAAATGTCGTGAAACGCTGAAATTTTTTCAGTATTCTTCCACCTGTCACGGAGTCTGACGGGCGATCAAAAACAATGAGGCGATCGACGCAATCCCGCAATCCCTGTATTTCTGCATCTGTAACATCTGGTTCTCTTTGAGTCACTAAGGTTAAGGAATTGCGTAGACTAAGATACTGGAGTAAGTTAAAAGTCCTTACCTGAGTTCCTCCCCGTGTCGGCGGATAAGGAAATGTAGAGGATATCATTAAGATGTTCATACAACTGACTGACTATCTGGGAATAATAAAGAGTGAGAGTAATGATATATAGAATGAACGGTTGCTCATGTCATCATCTAGCTGCTTATATATAGCAATCTTATTTAATGTGTGAAAATTGCCAGATTCAGATCTGTGACTTTTTCAAGAAGTCGAGGGCTTTGTTTTCACAAAAAATTTAGGCTTGAGCTATATGAAAATTCAACTTTTTGATGCTCAAATGTTACTTTGACTAAGTTCTTGGGAACTATTTAACTATAACAACAGTAGATATAACGCTCCAAGAGGTTAAAGATGGAATGTCTCGGGATTTATACGCTGGCAAATGACGTAGTGTACGATCAGTTAGTGGGATTACTCAATAGTATTGAGGTGAATATTAGTCCAGACATTCCTGTTTGCATTATTCCCTATGATGAACGATTGGACCGAGTGAAGCACGAAGTCACTCTTAGAAAGAACGTAACGCTTTATGACAATTGGGACTCAGTTCAACGTTGGGAAGATTTTGCACATCAGGTATGGGCTGTTCATTCAGGTGCTAAAAAACTCAAAGTTTTCCGTAATTGGTGGTCTACAGGTCATTTACAACGCAAAATGTGCGCTTTTGATGGAGATTTTGATAAGTTTGTCTTTTGCGATGCTGATAGCTTAGTAATGAAATCTTTCGCTGATATATTTGACAAACTGAACGACTATGACTTTGTTTTTGACGACTGGATACATACTAAACCGCGCCACAAAGTACCATTAAATATACCGTTATTAGAAGAACGCAATCTTTATAATGAAAAAGACTTACGTCCTAGACTACATTGCTCTGATTTTTTCGCTTCTAAGCAAGGCTTATTTAATAATCAAAATTTAGATTTTTTTCATAACCAACTTGTAAAAAATAAAGAAGTAGAATGGCTTACTACATGGTGGGATGATGCTCACTTGTTTAATTTTTTGACTTTTAAATCGAATCTTCCTTTATTCAACTTTACACTCAGTCCAAATGGACAAGAAAGAACAGGTAATTGTGCAAATGCTGATGCTTTCGTCAATATTAACAACGTACTTTACAATCAAGATGGATTAAAGCCAATTCATCGAATTCATTATATGGAGTATCCTGCAGTTCATTTTGCGCGTTTATGTTCAGGTGAAGATGTAAATATTTGTTATAAAGACGTATTCTTACACTATCGCTTTCTTAAGCAACCAGAACATAAACCTAGTGAAATGAAGCACGCTAGTTATTTAACAAACATGAGTCGAATTGCCCAGAAAGCTGTCAAAAAAGTTCAAAGAACTATCTCATAGGTTTTTGAACTTTTTTCTCGATTTTGAGATCTATACATCATTAAGATAAAATACTGTATTAAAATAATATATAAAAGTTCGAAAAATCAACATATTAAAT
>JAQYWO010000329.1 GCA_029379215.1 Rhizonema sp. PD37 | reverse complement strand
GTGTGCGATTTGTTATGTATTCTGATAAATACAGGGATTGTACTGATATTTACGACAAATAAATACAATAGTAATATTTTTTCCCATTAATTTGATTACGGATGCACTCAAAAAATTATCACTGCTACTAGGTAAACCTTGAAAACATAAGCTTCTCGTTAAAAAGCTCAAAAAATACTATTTGTGGGTCAATTTACCGTATGATCTAAATTATTTATCAGTTTATCGACGTGAGAATAATCGCGCCGGAAGCTATTAAAAGCCAAAATGACATTTGAGCAGTTGCGAATTTTTCTGGCAGTTGCGGATTTTCTGCACTTTACCCGTGCTGCAGAAGCGCTTTACATAACCCAGCCAGCCGTCAGTGCAGCGATCCAAAGCTTGGAAGCAAAATACGGGGTGAAACTATTTCATCGGACTGGTCGCAATACCCAAATTACTGATGCTGGTAAGTTGCTACAGATAGAAGCGCAGAAAATTCTTGAGCAAGTTGCTTTAACTGAGCGGGGCTTGCGAGAATTGAACAATATGCAACAAGGTGAGTTGAAGCTGGGATCAAGTCTCACCATTGGTAACTACTGGTTACCCAGTAAAATTAGCCAGTTCAAGCACCAGTATCCTGGCATCTCTGTCAACTGTACCTTAGGCAATGCAGAAGAAATATGCGAAGGGACAGCAATCGGACTGTTTGATTTAGGGTTAGTGACAGGAGAAGTCAAAGCCTCTGTTCAAAACTGTTTGAGGCAAAAATTTGTGGGGAGCTTATACGCGGAGCGGCTTGCCGTAAGATATCGCCTACAAATTGTTGTTGGCAAATCTCATTCTTGGTATAAGCTCAAAGAGATTTCTCCAGAGGCACTCCTCACAACCACTTGGGTGATGCGAGAGTCTGGTTCTGGCGCACAGCAGGTGTTTGAGCAAGCCCTACAAAGTTGGGGAATAGATCCTACCCAATTAAATATTGTTCTCGTCTTGAACAGTAGCGAGATGGTGAAAACTGTTGTTGAAAGCGGTGTTGGTGCCGCCGCAATTCCGGAATTGATGGTAAAAAACGAACTAAAGCTGTCTACACTTCATGCAGTTCAAGTCATAGATAGAGAAAAAGGCTCTGGTACAAAGCTAGAAATTATTCAACCTGTTTGGAAGTTGAAACACATCCAGCGTTTTCAGACTCGAGCTGCCAGCGCTTTTGAAGTGATATTGAATCAGGGTTTTTAATTTAAATCTTGCACTTGCATTTCTTTTCAAGAGTCTAGTCAAGCCAACAACGATTTTAATATGAGCAATCAACGTCACCGCCGCTTAATAATCCGGGGTAAATCGTTCAGTGACAAGCCTCAAGTGGCGTAAAATCTTTCCTGAACTGCTAGTCCGGCCCGATTTATTGAGCTTTTACAGCAGTCACGGAGCAAACCTACAGGGGGCTGATTTTGAAAAAACAATAAGACCCGAAGGATTCACCACTTATTAAAAGTGCTGTAAGGCTGAGGGGTAGCAACGGCGCTCAAAATAGCGCATTGCTAAGTACTGGAGTTTAGACTAAATTCTATTTTTTCGGCTACAACCCTTGTGTAGCAAGCATTTTAGACTTGGGAATCTAAACAAGCTTATAAATTAGGAAAGCCTGTCTGGATAAGGGTTTGGCGGTTTTGAAAGCAAAATTAGTCTAAACTCCAATAAGTATGGAAACCCGGTTTTTCCCAGAAATCGGGTTTCTAAAACACCTTTCCTTGTGGGTGTACAAAATATGAATTTAGTTTTCTTCTATTTCATCTGCTCGCTCATTATTTCTCACAATAACTATCAAACACACACAACTAGCAACTAGCTTGACTATATTTAAAGCGCCACTTTTCAAAACAATAAAAGCACCTAATCCTATCAGAACTACAGGCACAAGCTGATTGCCATAGCAAGTCAGTAAATCAGCTATTACTTTTTGATGGCTTAGTTTGTAAGCTGTGTAGCACCAAACTCCTATTAATAAAAAGAAGACGACTATAATTATCAAAAAACTTCCTAAATCGCTACTGGCAAATAACGGCACGTAGACGCTAATGTTATCGCTACCATTAGCAACAGTGACAACTGCTACACTATAAGTTTGGGGAGAAAGAAAACTAGCAATGGTTGAGTCCTCAAATTGCTCTGTTTCTTCCTTAACTAACTCTGATAAATCTTCTTCTTGATTAACCAAACTGCTAATTCCTATAGCGATTGGTAGCATACCAAGTAATCCAATCCAATGTTGCGGTATGATTAACCCGCCAAATAATCCGGGAAGACTGGTAATAATGAGTACTGCAAAACCTATATACTGACCCGTAACAATATCTCTAGAAGTGAAGCTAGCATTGACTTGAGAAAAAAACAGCAACAGGATAACTATATCATCAATGTTAGTGGCACTAAAGGCAACTGCCCCTGTGCTAATTGCAGTGATTAACCAGTTCATTCTAGCTCCTGACTCCTGACGACTTCTCTAATAATTAAGCATGAATAGGCTTGTAACAGCTTTCACCGAAGGAATTATCGCCTTCGTAGCGTCTAATATCGATGACTTGCTGATTCTACTGTTATTTTTTTCACAAGTAAATGTGAATTTCCGTCGGCGACATATCGTTATTGGTCAGTATCTTGGTTTTGTAGTCATTATCATTGCTAGCTTACCAGGGTTTTTTGGTGGGTTGGTAGTGCCGCAAAAATTTATTGGATTATTGGGACTACTACCCATAGCAATTGGTCTGTTGCAATTGGTGAATAGGGGAGAACAAACTACAGAAGTTCAGACAGTAACCAGTACTTTTCAGCAGCAATTACATAATAACCCTATAGTATCTTTTCTTTTTAGTGTTTTAAGTCCCCAAACTTATAAAGTGGCGGCGGTGACAGTTGCTAATGGCGGTGACAATATCAGCATCTATATACCGTTGTTTGCTGGTCAGAATCTTGCCTGTCTGGCAATAATTCTGAGTGTATTTTTTTTAATGGTAATAGTTTGGTGTGCGATCGCCTACCTATTAGTACGTCAAACTAAAATTGCTAATGTTTTAAGTCGCTACGGTAAGGCTCTTGTCCCTTTTGTGTTAATTGGTTTGGGTCTGTTCATTATGTATGAAAGAGGTACATTCAGCATAATAAACTAAATTACTAAATAGTAATGGGTAATTGTTAATGGCTAATAGTAACAATTACCCATTAACAGCCATAACTATAAAAAGAGCGCAACTGACGTTAAGAAACTAACCCTTGAGTTCAAACCAAAAGTAAGAAACGTGGATTTATCTCTATCTTAAATACATATTATTAATGATATTACCGTAGTTTACATCTTTGAGGTAAACATAGTCTTGCGTAATATCAAGTAAATTTTAGTACAAGTTATCCTTATTCTTACCCAACACAGACTAATGATCAAAGGGATGTTTTGCAATACATAGGGCTTGCTTGGAGATTTCCAAGTAAAAAAATATCCAACTATTTGTTGTGGGATGGGCATCCTGCCCGTCTTATGAACTGAGCAGGCATCCATAACAAGTTCTGTTATAACAATTTTCAATATATTTTTGGGCTTAAGTCTAAACCCTACACAAGCAAGTAGTTTTGCCGACTTTTTTCAAAGGCTGAGTGGACTGGTGTTTTATTCATCTACTAGACTTTCTTTGAGTTTTAGTTTAAACTACGGTAATACGATAAAAATTATGATTTATTATGGAAAATGTCCAACAAGTCAGTCAGAAGTCGAGTGTAGTAGCACCAACCTTTGAGCAGTTACAGCAGGTTACCACTGGAAACTCCAAACAAGTAATGTTTAAAAAAGTTAAAGGCGGATTGTTTCTAGTTATTGGGTATTTGCTTTCACCACTATGTTGGTGGAATGACCTAGTATTCAATCTGCCAATTGCTTATTTTTTTGGGTATATCTGTAGTTTTATTTCCCCAAAATTACTCCTACCTTGCTCAATCATAGGGTACTGGCTCTCTAACATTGTCGGAATTCTCTTGATGCAAGTAGGGGCTCTTGATGTTTTACAAAATCAACCTCAAGAGCATAGCCTGAAAAAAGAGTTATTTACGGGTTTGGTTTCCTCAACCGTCTATACTCTTGTAATTCTGGCATTGATCCAGTTTAAGATTCTCGATGCTCCCGCCTTATTCTGAGTCTTTGGTAGTTAAGCTAATGTGCATTTAAGTAAGGTGGGCAATGCCCCAATAAGGTACGGGAACTCATGTTCATCCCAGGAAAATCCTATCTACCTAACCCATGCTCTTGTCGCTCAACGCGGCTGGTTCCCCTTTTTAAGGAATGCAGATTAAATAAAGTGCAAAACTGGTAACAGGACGTAGTAGATTGAAGAAGCAGGTTTGGTTGGTGTAGTATCGTGATCAAAATCTACTTTCCAATGATGGAAAAGCAGATGCAATCTTAGTATAAATCTCTGACGGAGAAAGCTGTTGGCGATATGCAGCGATTGAAGCAAAAAAGCAGAGACGTTTGGAGAGAGGTACTTGTGTACTGTACTCAAGCGAGAACCGCGATCAAATCAATTTTCGTCGTTAGCTTTTACGAATTCGCTCAAATCCAAAAATTTGGGTCCCCCATTACCAACAATTAAGGGCAGTTTTCCATTCCATTTTTCTATTGCTTGCCTTTGTAGTAAATCAGGAGTCAAATCCTCACGCAACAACTTTTGCGCCTCAGCGTCTCCTTTGGCTAAATTTACTCTAGCCTCAGCTTCTTTTAATGCCTTCAGCGCGATAAACTCTGCTCGTTTGGCTTCCTGTTCGGCAATCTGTTTCGTTTCTACAGCCTCGCCAAATCGCACTGAAAAGTGGATATGTACTAGGGAAATATCATCTACTGCTACATGGTAGCTAGCCAGCCGTGTAGTCAATGCATCATCTACTCCTGCTTTCACTTCTCCCCGTTTGGTGATAATCTCTTCAGCAGTGTATTTTGCGATTACTGCCTTTAGGACTTCTTCAACTGCTGGGTTGATAATCCGCTCTGTCACATCTTTTTCGTCTCCAATTTGTTGAAAAATGGCATTTACTTCGTCTGAAATAACATGCCAATTGAGTGCTACATCAGTGAAAACATCTTGTAGATCCTTTGAGGATGCTTCAGCAGAGATTTCCTGTTTTTGCACACGGACGCTCAACTTTTGCACAGTATTGACTACGGGAATAATTACGTGAATTCCTTCTCCTAATATCTTGTCTTGCACTTTACCAAATTCCATTAACACGCCGCGTTCTCCAGCATTTACAATCACAAAAGGCGTGAGGAAGATAGTTATCAGACATAAAAGTGCGGTCAGTTTACCTGCATTGTTAAATCCTTTATTTTTTTTCATATATACAAAAGGAAAGCGCTTACAAACCTTATTCAGCAAGATAAATTTTAAACTTGATTTCTTGAAAACAAAAAAGCTACGATAAATTGGTAAAGATGCTGTATTTAACAATGGCTGAGCAAAAGTATGTCATAGTCCCGCCTTCTTCACAAGCCTGTAGCTCTTAATTGGGCATAGGGCATATTTGTATTTTCTTTACATCTCCCTGTTCTTCCTCTTGTCCCCCATTGGTCTTAGTGCTAAATGTAGCAACTTGCGTGGCGTAAACAGCAGATACGAGTAGAGGGTCGCGGTTGTCAATGGCTTGGGCGCATTCGTCATCGTTTCTCCAGAGATCTCCCTAATGAAGGAATTTAGCTTATAGTCTTCCAGCCCGATATAATTACCACAACGTGTTTAATAATAACTCCATCTTAGGATGGACGTAGCTTTATTTCCTAATCAGCAGTGAAAATTTGCTTCGTAACAATCGCTTGGGGATAAGTTGCAAAGAATTGTTAAGAAAACTGTTTTCTGACTCCGTATTGTGTGTCTATTAGGCGCGACTCCCAAATACGAGTGTAGAGACGTAGCAAAGCTACGTCTCTACATAATTTTCGGACGAGTCTATTATCTGCTTCAGTTTTTATGTTGCATTTTTTTACAAAATAAACTTGTCTTTTCCCTAAAAATATGCAACAGTACAGAAAGCAAATTACTATTAGTCTATCAAGTTGCCGTAATTAAAGAAAAGCCATTGCTCAACAAAACTTTCATAGACACTTTAAGAGTTCGGGACAAAGCAGTGTTAATAAAGGCTCTCGATAGCATTTATCGCTCGGTAGAAATCTATTCGTTGTCCTACTCTAGCTAAGCAGTCAGTAAGTCGGTGCAAATAATCATTACTGGTTCGTAGTTGAGTTTCAGCGCTGAAACCCAACTACGAAGAGAATTCAAACATTTTATATTTTGTTGCAGAGTTACGTTTTTCTTACCGACCTACTTATAGTTACCGTTTTTACCTATGCAAGGCTTAACACTTGGAGGTTTTTTTGACAGATATGGAATCTGAATGGGGAATGCATTTAAAACTTGAAAGGCTGAAAAAGTCCTACGGAACTCTACCAGTTTTGCGAGGTATAGATTTTGAGGTGATGCCAGGAGAATTTGTTGCAATTGTCGGTCGCAGTGGATGTGGCAAGAGTACAATGCTACGCCTGATTGCAGGATTAGACTCTCCAGATGCTGGGGCTGTGTTTTTGGACGACAAACAATCCCATTGTCGAATTGGTCCAAGAGTACGGATGATGTTTCAGGATGCCCGTTTACTGCCTTGGCAACGGGTACAGGCGAATGTGGAACTAGGCTTGCTTGGCTCGAAACTGTTTGTGCGGCAAACTGCTTTACAAGTTCTCCGCTCTGTAGGATTGGAAGATCGTGCTCAGGATTGGCCTGCTGTACTCTCTGGCGGACAACGCCAACGGGTGTCTTTAGCAAGAGCATTGGCAAGTAAACCTTCTTTGTTGCTTCTAGATGAACCTCTCGGTGCTTTAGATGCTTTAACTCGGATTGAGATGCAAAAATTGATCGAAGGTTTATGGCTCGAACAGAAATTTACTGCATTGCTGATTACCCATGATGTAGAAGAAGCAGTGGTTCTAGCAGATCGAGTTGTACTAGTGGAAAACGGTCAGATCGCTATGGATTGTCCAATTACCCTTCCGCGTCCTCGAGCAAGGGGAAATGCAGTCTTTGCCGAAACAGTAGACTACATTTTGCAGCGTGTGATGGGTAAATACGAAAGCGATCAAAGCAGATTTCAGCACTCAGAAGCCAAAAGACAGAGTGAGTTCTCTATAACTGGCAGATAAATAGTCAATAATACCAAACAACTAATAATTAACAATATGGTACAACTGTTAGAAGTTAAACAAACTCAAGATTGGATTGCGATCGCTTCAAACCTCTCTGGTGAACTTGCCCAAACAGCTGTGGAACGGGATGCCAAAGCGGGAGAGCCTTCTTTGGAAATACAGCGACTGCGTGAAAGCAGTTTGCTGCCGTTAGTTGTACCGAAAGAATATGGTGGAATTGGGGCAACTTGGGCAGAAGCTTTCAAAGTTATCCAAAAACTTTCTTCATCTGATGGTTCTATTGGGCAATTGTATGGTAACCATCTTAATTTAACTGCTTTGGCGCATGTTTCGGGAACACCAGAGCAAAAGGATAGATACTATTGGGAAACATCACGGAATAATTTGTTTTGGGCTAATGCTATCAACACGCGGGATACTCGGTTGAAAATTAGTCCAGACGGCGAACATTTCCGAGTCAATGGTGTTAAAAGTTTCGGCACAGGTGTTGATGTTGCCGATATGAGGGTTTTTAGCGCTGTGGGCGATGGCGCTGAACTCCCTTTCTTATTTGTCATTCCCAAAAGCCGGGAAGGCGTCGTTTCCAATCAGGATTGGGAGAATATAGGGCAACGGCGAACCGATAGTGATACGTTCACATTTCACAATGTTTTGGTGAAAAAAGATGAAATTTTAGGTCCTCCCAATCCTCCTGATAGTGCTTTTGCCACATTTCTGGGAATCATCGCCCAGCTTACCAAAACCCATGTATATCTGGGAATTGCAGAAGGAGCATTTGCGGCTGCAAAACAATACACTACAAACTATACTAAACCCTGGATCACATCAGGGGTAGATCAGATCGTAGCTGATCCTTATATCCTGCTTCACTACGGTGAACTGTGGACTGAACTCCAAGCTGCCATTGCTTTTGCTGATCAAGCTGCGGCAAAAGTACAACAAGCATGGGAGAAGGATATTAACGTGACTGTTCAAGAACGGGGAGAGGTGGCAATCGCTGTTTTTGCTGCCAAAGCTTTTGCGACAAGAGTGGGGTTGGATATCACGACGAATATCTTTGAATTAATGGGAACCCGCTCCACCGCTAGCAAATATGGATTTGATCGTTACTGGCGGGATCTACGCACCTTCACGCTTCACGATCCTGTAGATTACAAATTGCGAGACATAGGTAATTGGGTACTAAACCAGGAGTTACCAATCGTTACCCAATATTCGTGACGTTTCATGTTTTCCTGCTCTCTTGCCAAGCGGTGGGTCATTCCCACCCTTTTTTCTTCATTCAATAGCGTCAACTCATGCAAGGTTTGAAAAAAAAGTTTGAATACTGGATTCGGCTGCGAAAAACTCGTCGTTACTTCTTATTTTTCCTTGGCTACTGCCTTTTGCTATCTAATATTTTATTGAGTTGCGGTACACCATCAAACACAACTCAGCAAAAAGTAGCTTCTTCTAATAACGCCGCGAAGCAAGTGGTGAGGATTGTGCGTTCAAAACAACTTACTTCTTTAGCAGTCCTAGAAAAACAAGGCACCTTAGAAAAAAAATTGGCACCTCTAGGTTTTAACATAGAGTGGCCAGAGTTTGCTGCAGGACCACAACAGTTAGAAGCCATAAATGCAGGCGCACTTGATATTGCACTCACAGCAGAGTCGCCTCCCGTTTTTTCACAAGCAGCAGGTACACCCTTAATCTATTTGGTTACTATGCCTCCTAGTGGCAAAGCAATCTCACTTTTAGTTCCTGTCAACTCTCCTATTAAAAGTGTAAGCGACTTAAAGGGCAAAAAGGTTGCGTTTCAAAAAGCTTCTATTGGTCATTACCTCTTAGTAAAAGCGTTAGAAGCAGCGCGATTAAAACTTAGCGATGTCGAGTCTGTTTTTCTTCCACCGCCAGACGCAAATGTGGCGTTTAGTCAGGGAAAACTTGATGGGTGGTTCATCTGGGAGCCATTTGTCACTAGAGCAGAACAGAAGAAAATAGGTCGTGTTCTCACAGATGGCGGCAAGTTGCGGGATACTGGTAACTTTTACTCGACCTCACGTCAGTTTTTCCAAGCTCATCCAGATGTTATTAAAGTCTTTCTTGAGGAACTACAAAAAACCGAAATCTGGACTAAAGATCATCCTCAAGAGGTGGCAGAACTACTTTCTTCTAGCACTCAACTTGATATACCTACGCTTAAGAACATGCACGATAAGTACGATTATCAAGAAAGGCAGAGGGCAGGAGGCAGCTATGAGTCACGGGAATACTGGCTCCTGTCCTCTGCCCGTGACCGAAGGGAACAAGGGTCTAAAACCCCACCGTCTACACGGTGCTTACAATTGGTTGGGGTCTGAATCCCCATCCAATTGTTCCTTCT
>JAQYWO010000328.1 GCA_029379215.1 Rhizonema sp. PD37 | reverse complement strand
GTATAGCTACATATAAATTTAGTATAAATAATTACAATGCAAAATCGTGCTTTAGATTTTCCAATTTTGATTGTTGATGGTGACTTCCACTCACAGAACGCCGCTGGTGTTTTCATGCGGAGGCTGGCGACGGAACTAGAAAACCTGAAATTCAAAGTCTTGAATTTAGAAACCTACACCGATGCAGCAACTGTAGCCGGAGGCTTCGGATCCTTCAGTTGTATCTTGATTTCAGTGGAAGGCTCCGAGGAGGGGGTTCACTTCGCAGCGCATTTGCAGGCTCTCCTAGATGCTGCTCATCGGAAGAACGAGAACATACCAATCTTCTATGTAGGTGAACGAAAAACAGTCGAGGAGTTGCAGCTACAGTATCTGAGTCAGGTAGAAGGCGTGATCTATTTGTTTGAGGATACCTCCGAGTTCCTTGCTCGCCAGGTTGCGCGTGCTGCAAGAGATTTCCTCGAGAATCTCTTGCCTCCGTTTTTCAAAGCGATGGTGCATCATGCCGAGGAGTCCGCCTATTCCTGGCATACACCCGGACACGCAGGGGGAGTTGCCTTTCTCAAAAGCCCAGTAGGTCGGGCTTTTCACCAGTTCTACGGCGAGAACATATTCCGCACTGACCTCTCGATTTCCGTGCCAGAACTGGGATCACTCCTCGATCACACTGGTCCGCTTGCTGATGCTGAGATAGAAGCGGCACGCAATTTTGGTGCTGACCACACTCTGTTCGTCATTAACGGCAACTCGACCGCAAATAAGATTGTCTGGCACGGGATGGTGGGTCGCGATGATATCGTTTTGGTTGATCGCAACTGCCACAAGTCCATTTTACATATCATCGTTATGACTGGGGCTATCCCTGTCTATTTAACGCCATCACGGAATGAGCATGGCATTATCGGACCGATTAGCCTGGATCAATTCTCACCGCAAGCAATTGAAGCGAAGATTGCGGCAAATCCCCTTGCCCGCAATTACGGTAAGAAAGCACGGTTGGCTGTGGTAACGAATTCGACGTATGACGGTATCTGCTACAACGCAGATGCTATCAAGGAGCAAATTGGTGATGCAGTGGATGCCTTACATTTTGACGAGGCATGGTTTGCCTATGCGGCGTTTCACGAGTTCTACGAAGGTCATTACGGGATGTCAAAGAGTTCTCCACCGGCGGAACACCCAATTGTGTTCGCAACCCAGTCCACTCACAAACTTCTCGCTGCCTTCTCCCAAGCTGCGATGGTTCATGTGAAAAATAGTCAGAAGCAGTCCCTCGACATGCATCGTTTTAATGATGCCTTTTTAATGCACACCTCCACCTCGCCCCATTACCCGATCTTGGCTTCTTTAGATGTGGCATCGCGGATGATGGCAGGGCGTAGCGGGCGCACCCTTCTGCAAGAAACCATTGATGAGGCGATAACATTCCGGCGGCTGATACGTGACATGCGTAAGGAATTCGATCCTAGCGATTGGTGGTTTTCTACCTGGCAGCCTGAGCAAGTTCCCCTAAACAACGATTCGGTCAAGACAGAGGATTGGCAGCTACAAGCAGAAGCGGACTGGCATGGTTTCGCCGGCCTTACTTCGGGTCAAGCAATTCTCGATCCGATTAAAGTCACTATTATCTGTCCTGGAGTGGGAGCAGAAGAAGGACAGGTTGGTATCCCTGCGGCAGTTCTCGCCAAGTTCCTGTGGGAGCAGGGCCTTACGGTAGAGAAAACAGGGGTATACTCCCTGCTCGTGTTATTCTCCATCGGTATCACCAAGGGCAAGTGGAGTACATTCCTGACGGAACTCCTGAAGTTCAAGCGTCTCTACGACACCAATGCGCCCCTCGATATGGCGCTCAAGAGCGTTGCGCCACACAATGCTTACATAGAAGGGGTCTGCGCGAACTCTGCACTGCAATCCACGAGTGCTACCGTGCCAACAATGTATTGCAAGCTATTCATGATATGTATCTAACGCTTCCCGAACCGGCTATGCGTCCAGCCGATGCCTACAACGCCTTGGTGCATGGTCATGTTGAGCGTGTAGATATTGAAGAAGCTATTGGTCGGATCGCTGCAAGTATGGTAGCTCCTACCCCCCCAGGCATCCCCGTCATCATGCCAGGAGAACGCTTCATCCCTGAAAGCCGCTCGATTATCGATTACCTCAGGTTCACACGCGAATTTGACCGACAGTTCCCCGGCTTCGAGAACGAAATCCACGGGCTGCGTATCGAGGATAGTCCCTCGGGCAAGCGCTACATGATTGATTGCGTCAAAGAATAGTCACATTCTCAAATATTTCTGACAGGTTAGGATAACATCGCTTTTGTCAATTAGAAATACTACTGAAAATTAAGAGAAGATAAAAGTATCGAAATCAGCTTGTATTGAGGTTTCAATACAAAGATTAGGCGATACGGCGATACCGCCGTTGCCTTTGGCATCGCGCTTCCCAAAAACGATGTTTTGTAGCACAGTTTTTGGGAATATTTTCATGCTGTAGATATATTGACAAATACATCATAACCTTAACCCATCATTAATAGTTTTTCATAACAGGATTATTTGCAACTAGCAACTAAAAGTTTGAAACCGCATTTGGGTACCAGCACCTTCTACAAAATATCAGTGATGAAATTAGATGACTGCAATCGACTCATACAAAACAACTTACACATTAAAGGAATTATACTGTTCGTTTTCATCAACATCATTTGGGGCACGACTTTCCCACTTGTTGAGAAAACAGTCAGTAGTCTAGAGCCAAGTGTACTGACTACCACTCGCTTTGCAGTAGCAGCATTAGTTTTTAGCGTCAACTTGCGTGGTTTGAACGCGCTTTTGTTACGCGATGGTTTAGTTCTGGGACTTTTATTTTTTGTCTATTTAGCCACTGAAACAATTGCGCTTGAGAGCATCCATGCAAACAGGGCAGCTTTTATTGTTAGCTTAAGTGCAATCTTTGTACCTTTGCTGGGCTTGCTCCTTGGTCGGCGCTTGCCGCTGAAAACTTTCCTGTCCACCGGAGTTGCCGTAATTGGTATCGGTGTGATGTTTTGGAGAGGGGGAGTGTTAGGAATTGGCGAAGTGTTGATGTTTTTTGATGCTGTTCTCTATGGGGTTTATACTTTAGTACTAGAGCGAATAGCACAACGCCATCCATCCTTATCTCTGACTAGCGTCCAATTATTCGTCATTGCGATACTGGGTGTCTTCTGGAGCAACACAGAATTAATCTCTCAGTTTGAGACAATAAGTAAAAACTGGAGCGTGATTCTCTACTTGGGGCTGGTGGCAACTGCCCTTATTATGTGGCTTCAGACATTGGCTCAACAATGGATTCCGTCTGAAGAAGTGGCCTTACTCTATACACTTGAGCCAATATTCACAGCGATCTTCTCGTTTTTGTTACTTGACGAGCAACTTGGCACGAAGGATCTGATCGGCGCGACGCTTGTTCTATTTGCAATAGTTCTTAGCCAAACCCCTCAGAATGTCAAGCCAAAAGCCAACTTCACAAACGTGAGTTCGACAAGTTGAAAAAGGTACTTTAACAGCCCTCCTCCTCTCCCAAGTTTGCTATCCATTACCGGCATCTTTCTTAACAATCGCGAAACTTTCAGATAGAAAGGGTTATAATCTGAAATCCTGATGATTACTTATCGTAAAAATTTCTCCGCGTCACAGAGTCTCAAAGTATCAGCGTCAGTTTATACGATAACTATTTAAGCGGATTTCATATAAGAGTTTTGCGGCAGCGAAGGGGTTGACAAAAATAAAATGATGTGGGAGAGCTAGTCGTTGCCGTTTGATGAAATCAGGAAATGGCGACAACACTTATATATTCACAAAAACAAAATTATGTTTATGGAGGATAAAGGAAAGAATTCAAGATAAATCATTTGTATCAGGCATTTATAGTGAAATGGTATGAGTGGAGAAAAGCTCAGCATTGAAATAGGGAAAACAATTGGAATCAAGTGCAAAAAAAGTCTAAGATTTCATGAATCTGTCTAGTAGGATTTGGTTTCACCTGGTGCTTGTAAAGTATTCACCTGAAATCTAGATACCCGCTCTTGTAAAGCGATCGCTGCTTCATTGAGTTGTTCAATTGCTGAGTAGGTTTACCACAACGTATTTTTTATCTGCTGCATTCCTTGACCTAAATCAAGCATAGAATCGTTAATTCTTTTAACATTTTCAGATTGATTTTGCATTCCCATGCTCACTGCTTCAAAATTAGGAGATAAAGCTTGCACTTGCTCGATAATTTTGGTAACTATACTAATTTTACTAATGTCGGCAACGCCCTGACGAACTTTTGCGAGAAAGCTTTCTATCTCAACTACACTTAGTGATAAAAGGTTAAATAAATGCTGCAATTGCTAGGAGTTAGTAGAAACTTTACTAACTTCTGATCCCGTTTCTTTATGAAGCAGCGCTAAATAATCTCTCTTAGCCCACGGCAATAAAGCGGTGTAGGGGGCTCATGCCCGACCTACTAGGCGACTAGCGTGGGTTGGGAGGATCTGATTTGTAGCAACTTCACATAGAATTGGTATAACAAATAACGTGTGTTTTGTGAACCTCCTTTGCCGCAACGTTGTTGCGGCAAAGGAGGACAAAGCAGCCTTTTTTCCGTTTGGCTCAGTAATATTGTGTGAGGAGAGCGTGTTTAGAATCACCTGTAATTTGCTTCTGATCTTTCCATTTATTTTATCTGCTGAATTAATTGCTACTTCATCGCTCGCCGCAAGTGCCGAAACAGAATCTCAGGTAGTAGCACCTATCGATTTAACTAGTATTTATTCTTTTGAGCCAAAAAAACTCAGTTTATCGACAGAAGCTGAAGTCTCCAATGACCAAGAGTTACATATTGTCGAAAAACCAACATTTTCAAGCTTTAGCAACTATACTCGTTTGGCACAGAAGCCTGAAAACAGTGACGATTCACCAAACTCTCAACTCTTAAGAATAGATGAGGAGTGGAGTGAAGCTGAAGTCCCTAATGAGCAAGAGTGGCATATCGTCGAAAAACCGACATTTTCAGGCTTTAGCAATTCTAATCATCTGGCACAAGTTGAGCCGTATAGTAGTGAAAGCGATTCACTAAGCTCTCCACTAGTGAGTCGAGATGAGTTGAACAGTGATGCTAGCCTTGAACCAGATGTAATGGCTCAAGTAACGTCTGTTTCTCAACTGACAGATGTTCAACCAACAGATTGGGCATTTCAAGCGTTGCAATCTTTGGTTGAGCGCTATGACTGCATACAAGGTTATCCCAATAAAACCTATCGCGGCAATCGATCGCTCACTCGTTATGAGTTTGCGGCAGGTGTCAATACTTGTTTGAATCGGATGAACGAGTTGATTGCAATCGGCACGGCTGAGTTGGTAAGAAAGCAAGACTTGTTAGCGGTGCAAAAGCTGCAAAAAGAATTTGCCACTGAATTGGCTACCTTGCGTAATCGAGTTGATGCGGTGGAGGTGAGCACTTCAACGTTAGAACAGCAGCAGTTTTCCACAACCACTAAACTGGTAGGTGAAGCAGTTTTCGCACCTGTTAAAGTCTTCGGTAATGATAGTGACAAAAATAATACCGTCTTGCAAGAGCGAGTTTTTCTCAGTCTCGTCACTAGCTTTACTGGTCTTGATCAACTGACAACAGTTTTGGCTGCAGGGAATACGCCGATAAATACCTCGGCTTTCAATTTGCCTGGAGTCACGCTTGGAGGTGTTTTGCCAGTTTCCACTGCTGAAGGTACTCTGATACATCAAAGCGGTGGGAACTTCAACAACACGCTCAATATTTATGCTGTGGAGTACCGATTTCCTGTGGGCGATCGCGTAACAGCATTTCTGGAAGGCTATGGTGGAGTCACGTACTATGTTGCTCCTACGTTCAATCCTTATTTAGATTACCAGGATTTTGGCAAAGGTGCAATCTCTGCTTTTGGTCAGCGCAGCCCGATTTATCGTTTGGGTAGCGGCTCTGGAATTGGATTGAACTACAAACTAACTGACCAAATAACATTGAGTGGAGTTTATCTTTCTGATCTCTTCACTGCCAACAACCCAATTCCGGAAGAAGGTTTATTCCAAAGTGGCTATACAGCTTTGGGACAAATCTCTTGGAATCCCAGTAAAAATTTCGGGATCGGTTTAACTTATGTAAATAGCTACTTTCTTCCAGGGGAATTTGGTTTCAACAACTATGGTGGATTACAGCTGACTGGTACAGCAGTTGCCAATACTTTAGCCGGTAAAACTAGTCTGAACTTGATTTCTCAACCATCTCAACCAGTGGTGATGAATTCTTACGGAGTGGAATTGTCCTACCAATTCAGTCCCAAATTTGCTATTAGTGGGTGGTTTGGTGCCAGCTATCCACGTTTAATTAACACCGGAGACGGTGAGATTCTTTACTATGCTCTTACCTTGAACTTTCCTGACTTTGCAAGGAAAGGAAACTTGTTGGCATTTGTTCTTGGAGCGGAACCTTATCTCACACACTTTAATAGTGGCAACCCACAACCATTCAAGACAGATATCCCACTTCACATTGAAGCCTTGTATCAGTATCAGTTGACACCTAACATTTCATTGACGCCAGGTTTAGTCTGGCTAACGGCTCCTAACCAGGACAATCGTAATGGCAGTGATCTGATTACAACTCTCAGGGCTACGTTCACTTTTTAAAGACCAAGCGAGAGGTTAACTTTAATAACCAAATATATAGTTCTTAGCCAAACCCCTCAGAATGTCAAGCCGAAAGCCAACTTCACTCTCCGTGAGTTCGACAAGTTGAAAAAGGTACTTTAACAGCCTTCCCCCTCTCCCAAGTTTGCTATCCATTAGCCGCATATTTCTTAACAATCGCGAAACTTTCAGATAGAAAGGGTTATAAGAGTTTTACGGGAGATAGGGGGTTGACCAAAATAAAATGATGTGGGAGAACTAGTCGTTGCCGTTTGATGAAATCAGGAAATTGCGACAACACTTATATATTCACAAAAACAAAATTATGTTGAAGGAGGATAGGGAAAGAATTAAAGATAAATCATTTGTATCAGGCATTTATAGTGAGATGGTATGAGTAAAGAAAAGCTTAGCATTGAAATAGGGAAAACAATTAGAATCAAGTGCAAAAAAATTATATAATTTCATGAATTTCTTAAGTAGGATTTGGTTTCATCCGTTGCTTGTAAAGCATTCACCTGAAATCTAGATACTCGCTCTTGTAAAGCGATCGCCGCTTCATTGAGTTGTTCAATTGCTGAGTAGGTTTCCCATAACGTATTTTTTATCTGCTGCATTCCTTGACCTAAATCAAGCATAGAATCGTTAATTCTTTTAACATTTTCAGATTGATTTTGCATTCCCATGCTTACTGCTTCAAAATTTGGAGATAAAGCTTGCACTTGCTCGATAATTTTGGTAAAATCTGTACTGATTTTACTAATGTCGGCAACTCCCTGACGAACTTTTGCGAGAAAGCTTTCTATCTCAACTACACCGTCCGAGACTGCCAATTGTGTCTCCTTAACAATTTGTTTGATTTCTAAAGCAGCTACAGCAGTTTGGTCGGCGAGTCGTCTAATTTCTCTAGCAACAACAGCAAAGCCTTGTCCATATTCACCTGCTTTCTCTGCTTCAATTGCAGCATTCAAAGAGAGAATATTAATTTTTTCGGCGATTTTTGCCATTGTGGTGACTACAGATGTAATGTTATCTCCTTTATCCTTGATAATTTTTAGCTTACTATAAACATTGTTAGACGCACTTTCCATATTTTGCATATTCTCTTCCATTTGAACTAAATCTGATTGGCCACTGCTGGCAAATTCAGCGGTTTCTTCAGAATTAGAAGCAACCTCACCCATTTTGGACGCCAGGTTGTCGATAAGTTGCGAAATTTCCATGACAGCTTTGAGAACATCACTCGTAGATTCTACTTGGTTGATGACGACGACTTCTTGTCGCTTTGTCGTCGCGCTTAACTGTGTCGCTGAAGAAGAAACTTGAATTCCTGATTCTTGAGTTTTTCTAATCAATGTACTTAAGTCTTGAGCCATATAATCAACAGCAATTAACAATTGTCCGATTTCATCGTGCGAATCGACATGGATATGAGGTGTCAAATTGCCTCTAGCAATATCTTTAGTAATCGCCACGACTTGAGTAAGGCGCACTGATATATCACGTGACACTCTAAATACAAACCAGCTAGCGATCGCCAGAGCAGTCAAACTCAATACTAAGTACATAAACCGAGTATTTTCATGGTGTTGAATGCGTTTCTCAAGAAGCTTATCCAGTTCCTTTGTGCCAACATTCCCGAGTTCCGCACCATTACGAATCACCTCTTGTCCCAATTCAAAAAATTCCTGGTTGCGAATATTTCCTTGACTTGTTGTGGCAAGCTGGACCAAATTCTGGTTAAACTTTATGACAGCAGCTTTATAACGGTTTAAAACAGGTGGAAGATTTTGTTGCAGGGAGGGAAGCACACCATAGTAATTCTTATCTTCCTGAAGAGACGTTGAAACTCCTTGCTCAATTCTTTCTAAATCTATCTGTCGCAGTGATGATGCATAAATTTCTAACTTGACTTTTGCTTCATTTGTCAATTGTGCCTGTAGTTTCGCGCCAAAAAACAAGATTTCTCCAACTCGTTGTTGAGCTTGTGGTAAAGCTAACAGGACAACATCCATCAAGTAGTAGGAATCAAGATCTGGATCTAAAATTAAATTTGAAGTGTTGCCAACTCTAGTAATCAGTCCACTGATACGTCCTGTTAAATCACTATACTGTCGATTCAATTGCTCCTGGTTTAAGCTCGTTTGACTACTTTGTAACATCTGCCATTGATTGATAATTTGTGCTGGCAGTAATTGCTCCATATTAACTGACTGTAAACTTGAAGGAGTGATTTTTAAGGTTTCTCCTAAAGCTTTGGTTACTTTTTCCAGGTTTTGGAGATTCTTTTCAATGAGATTTGTCGTGGCTTCTAAGTCATTGAAACCTGAGTGATCGCCTGTTCGTGTAAGTGCTACCAACCTTTGATGCTGTGGTACCAATACTAGGAGAGGGTATAAAGGTTCTAAAAATTTATTTCCCTGAACTTCTAAACGAGCGAAATTGATATTGTCGTTAATTCCGCTCACGGTGAAATATAACAACATCAATATTGGTATACAAAATGATAAAATACTTAGCAGTAGTTTTTGCGATATATTTAACGATTTTTGAGAGAATTTCATAACACTTGATTCGCGGCTATTTTATTAATAATTTTTATGTCGTGACGTTTTTTTGCGAAGCTGCAATGTATCCGGGCTAGCTAACGCCGTCTCCCGATGCCTTATGGGGAATAGAGTTCGGTTCTGAATTCGTCCCTCAACTATTAGCATAGACAACAGTTCTATCTGAATTGTGAAATCTTCGTGTAATGGACAATGCTTAACAGTATTAAATACTTTTTTTCATGAGATATTGTCCACCCTAGAAAATATCTATTAACTGGATGCTTACACCTACTTTTCCTACTTTTCCTACTTTTCCTAAAAGACAAAAGGTAAAAATCATGGTATACTACTT
>JAQYWO010000327.1 GCA_029379215.1 Rhizonema sp. PD37 | reverse complement strand
TCATACATGCTAATAGCTAGTGGCTGAGTGATTCCGATTTTTATATCAAATATAACTTAACTTTATCAAGAATACAAATATGGCAATTTCAACTAATTTTAGTGGCTTATTAAATGAGCGATTCTTGCACAATTTTATTCCCAGACCTGCAACGAATACGCTGCGATTGGCAGAGGTGACACCCGATTTTCAACTGCCAGATATTACCAATAGAACCTTGGTGAAATTATCGAACTACAAAGGCAAGCAACCAGTATTACTTGCTTTTACTCGTATTTTCACAGAAAATCAGTATTGTCCCTTTTGCTTTCCACATATTAAAGCTTTGAACGAAAACTACGAGCAATTCCGAAATCGGGGTATAGAAGTTTTAATGATTACTAGTACAGATGAAAGACAGAGTCAAATAGTTTTGAAGGATTTACACTTAAAAATGCCACTGCTGTATGATCCCAGTTGTCGTGTCTTCCGTACCTATGATGTCGGGCAAGCATTAGGAGCGCCTTTGCCTGCACAGTTTGTTTTAGATAAAGAAGGTAAACTGCGCTACAAACATTTATTTTCCTTCCTAAACCACAATGCTGAGATTGAGACATTACTTGCACAATATTAACGTATATTGCTAGTACCACTACGCTAAACTAAAAATTCATCTTGGCAGGCTTACAAAGAGGAGAAGTTGCACGTCCTGTTTCCAAAGAGATGCGCTCCTTGGCTAAGCGTGAAACTAACCATATTTATTTTAGGCAGTATGAAAAAAGCTTGCATTGCAGACTGTCTGATTTTAAATTGTAGTTTTATTTCTACGTTTTGTGTACTAGTTATACAGGTCTGGTAATGGGTAATTTGGATGAAAATTATCTCTTTAGTTTTAGCCCAATGCAAAATCTCTAATTACCTATTAGGCAGAGCAAAAACTCGACGAGGAAATAATCCATAAAAAGAAACAGCACAAGGGGTTGGGGAATCCAAGCGCCTACGTCTGCCGGATAGAAAATTCTATCCAGCAAGCTTCAAATCGAACAGAGCGCCTTATCAGCAACGATCAGCTTACAAGAGCGCGACTACGACTCTTGTTCTAGAATAAACCGCTGGGCATTTATTTTTTGGCAATATGTTAAGAGTAATTTTTGTGTAAGTCCTGATCTAATCTATAGCGCTTTTCAGTTATATCTCATAGACTCTCTTCCTCACCCCGCCCTAACGTGCACCCCTCTCCCAAACTTGGGAGAGGGGCTGGGGGAAGAGGGCATTATGTATGTGACTCAAAAAATAATCTCTATATGCTCGAGACCAATTTCTAATGCTAGTACTGAGAACTTTGGCTAACTTTATTGTATTCTAAAATACGTTAATTATGACTATGTCTCCCAGAAATTACTCTCCCCCAATTAAGATAAATTTTAGATATAGTGGGAGGATTCATTAGCGTTAATCGGCGAAATCGCCTTCTAAACCTAAAATTTCTGTTAGAGCAAACAGTCGTGGCAAGCAACAACATTCTAGTTATTGATGACACTACAGTTGTCAGGGTAAAAGTACGAGAAATGTTGCCTCCGGGCAACTTCCAAGTATTGGATGCAAAAGACGGTCTAGAAGGACTGAATTTAATCCGTCAGGAAAAACTCAGTCTGATCATGTTAGATTTTTTATTACCTAAAATGAGTGGCTGGGAGGTTTTCCAGCATATTCAATCTCAACCGGAATTGAAGAAAATTCCTTTGGTCATTATGTCTGGTCGGAAAGAAGAGGTGACGGAGAAAATCCCAGAACCTTTTGAACATTTTGAATTTCTGGGAAAGCCTTTTGACCAGAAGCAACTTATTAGCGCGATCAAGTTAGCAATGACAAAGGCTAAAAATCCGCGAAAAGAAACACTGCAAACAGCAACAGTTAGCTCTCGTAATGGAAGCGCTACCTTGAGTGCCAAAGACACTTCTTCTGTTGAAATCAGTTCATTAAATGAGAAAATTGTCAAGATGCAGGGGGAAATCGATGGTTTGAAGAAACAGCTAGCTCAGGTTGTAACTTTTATTAAACAGAAGATAAAGTAACAAAAGCAAATCTGTATATATTCGTACATAAATCTACTGAGCCTGTCCTAGCAGGCTTTTTTGTTATTGAAGCTAAGTAACAGGATGATAGAAGTATCAGGTTATAGGGAATACTATATTTACATCAAAAAAACTATAAGTTCAAGTATAAATGTTTATATCAGATCAAACAATTTTTCCGGGCTATCAAATGACGGAAAGAATTTACTCGGGAACCAAAACTATAGTATACCGAGGTATTACAAACAAAGAGCAAAAATCAGCGATTATCAAAATGATGCGGAACGAATGTCCGAGCGTTAGCGAAATTGAGCAGTTCCGAAATCAGTATACCATTATTAAAAACCTTGATCTCCCTGGTATCGTCAAACCTTATAGCTTTGAAAATTATCGTAACGTTTATGCATTCGTGATGGAAGACTTTGGCGATATTTCTCTGTCTCATTACATTTCCTCTTTTCTAGAACTTACAGACAAAAGAGAAATACCAATCAGCGATTTTCTAAACATTGGGATTCAAATGACCTCTATCCTTGATGGACTACATCGCCACCGCATTATTCACAAAGACATCAAACCCGCTAATATCCTAATTAACCCCTCTACTCTCGAAATCCGACTGATCGACTTTAGTATCGCTTCCCTGCTGCCAAGAGAAATTCAATACTTAACTAGTCCTAACCTCTTAGAAGGTACATTGGCTTATCTTTCACCCGAACAAACGGGAAGAATGAACCGAGGCATAGACTACCGCACTGACTTTTATTCTCTCGGTGTCACTTTCTTTGAACTCATGACTGGACAATTACCCTTTACAAGTAGCGATCCAATAGAGTTAATCTACTGTCATATTGCTAAACAACCACCAGAAGTAAGCAGTATTAATCCTAATATTCCTCCGCTTTTGTCTTTTGTGATCAGCAAGTTGATGGCTAAAAATGCCGAAGATCGCTATCAAAGTGCTTTAGGTTTAAAGCGTGACTTAGAGATTTGCTCAAAGCAGTGGCAAGAAATTGGAAAAATATCATCTTTTGAGTTAGGAAAAAATGATATATCTGACCGTTTTCTCATCCCTGAAAAACTTTATGGTCGTAAATATCAAGTTGAAAATCTACTTACTACTTTTCATCGAGTGACGCAAGGAACAACTGAAATGCTTTTGGTTGTTGGTGCCTCTGGAGTTGGCAAAACCGTTGTAGTCAACGAAGTCCACAAACCTATATTAAAAACATCAAGTTACTTCATTCAAGGAAAATTTAACCAGTTAGAGCGTGATATTCCCCTGTCAGGATTGGTGCAAGCTTTTAAGGACTTAATTGGGCAATTATTAAGTGAAACTGATGCCCAAATTCGAGAGTGGAAAGACAAAATTATGTCAGCTTTGGGTGAACAAGGTCAGGTCATGATTGATCTCATTCCCAAGCTTGAACTGATTATTGACAGGCAACCCCCAGTTGCTGAACTTTCTGGTGGTGCGGCACAAAATCGTTTTAATTTATTATTCCAGCGATTTATTCATGTGTTTGCTACTAAAGAGCATCCTCTAGTTATTTTTCTAGATGATTTACAATGGGCAGATGCAGCTTCTTTGAAATTAATTCAATTATTAATGGATAAAAGTTATGTACTCAATAAAGAAACCTTCTCTTCTTCACCTCTTTCAGGTGAAAGCGAGAGGAGTAGGGAAAGTGAAGAATGTCTCCTACTTATAGGTGCATACCGGGATAATGAAGTTTCCGAGGCACATCCACTTAGTTTAACCTTAAATGAAATTATAAGAAATGGATCAACGATTAATACTATTACACTACAATCATTAACTCAGGAGGATTTAAACTCCTTGATTGCGGATACTCTTCGTTGCCCTGAAGAAGTTGCTGTTTCTTTGACACAAATGGTGTTTGCTAAAACAAAAGGGAACTCCTTCTTCACTCATCAATTTCTTAAATACTTATATAATGAGGAAATAATTGAATTTAACTATGAAGCCAATTACTGGCAATGTGATATTACAAAAGTTCAGACATTATCCATAACAGATGATGTCGTAGAGTTTTTAATACTTCAACTGGAGAAGTTACCAAGCTGCGCTCAAGAAGTCTTAAAAATTGCCGCTTGCATTGGCAACCAATTTGACTTGCAAGCTCTCGCTATTGCTCATCAAAAATCTATGGTACATACAGCCGCAGATTTATGGACAGCGTTAGTTGAAGGGCTAATTTTACCTGAAGAAGATTATAACTTGCTCCCAAAAAGCGATAATTCATCATTAACAGTCGATAGTTCGCTATTAACCGTAAACCGTCAAGTATCAACAGTTATCAAGCATGAAGCAACAAAATATAAGTTTGTGCATGACCGAGTACAACAGGCTACTTATGCTCTCATTCCTGAAGCTCAAAAACAATCATTTCATTTAAGAATTGGTAGATTGTTGTTAAATAATGTCTCAGTCGAAGAACAGGAAGAAAGGATTTTTGATAGTGTTAGTCAGTTTAATATAGCGCAAGAATTACTTACTGATCAAATCGAGCGCGATGAACTAGCAAGGATGAATTTAATTGCTGGACGTAAAGCTAAAGCATCCACGGCTTATACAGCAGCGCTTAAGTATTTAACTATTGGAACCCAACTACTAGCAGATGATTGCTGGGAGAAAAAATATGAGCTAACCCTGGCTTTGTATGAGACAGCAGCAGAGGTCGCATACCTGGCTGGTGATTTTGAGCAAACAGAGCAATTTGTTCAAGTCGTATTGGCTCAAGCTAAAACGGTGTTGGACAAAGTGAAAGTTTATGAAGTTAAGATTCAAGCTTATGGGGCGCAGAACAAAGCATTAGAAGCTGTTAATACTGCACTACCTTTTTTGAAGTTGTTAGGGGTAGAGTTTCCAGAAAATCCCAGCCAGTCAGATGTTGAACGTGAACTTGAGAAAACTGCCGCAAATCTAGCTAATAGACGTATTGAGGATTTAATTGATCTGCCGGAGATGACGGAAGCTCTTCCTCTAGCAATGATGCGTATCCTGTCTAACACAACGACTTTCGCCTATTCTGTTGCTCCTGAACTGTTTCCACTAGTTATCGTTCAACAGATAAACTTATCGATCAAATATGGTAATGCTCCCTTGTCTGCCTTTGGATATATTGTTTATGGATTTATATTATGTGGGGTATTAGGAGACATTGAGTCCGGTTATCAATTCGGTAAACTGGCTCAAAGTCTGTTGTCTAAGTTTCAGAACAAAGAAGTCACTGTAAAGGTTCTTGAGACATTTAATCAATTTATCAGACCTTGGAAGGAGCATATAAGAGAAACATTAAAACCTTTTCTAGAAGTTTACTCTGTTTGTCAGGAAACAGGAGATTTAGAATTTGCGGCATATTGTCTTTATGGTTACTCTTATCATGTATTCCATATTCAGGGACTAGATAGGCTTGAACGAGAGATAGAAACATATAGCAATGCAATTAGACAAATCAAGCAAGAAAGAATATTTTACTGGAATGAGATCTATAGGCAAACTGTTTTGAATTTACTTGGACATGTTGATAATCCTTGCTATTTAATTGGAGAAGCATATGATGAAGAAAAAATGCTAACAATTCACATTAAAGGCAATGATGCTATTGCGCTTTTAGACTTATATCTTTGCAAGATTTATATGTGTTATCTTTTTGCAGACTACCCTCAAGCGATTGAAAATACTGCTAAAGCAGAAAAGTATTTACACGGTGGAATCGGAAAGATGATTATTCCTCAATTTCATTTCTACGATTCACTTGCAAGGCTAGCAGTCTATTCAGAAGTAGAAGATTCGGAACAAAAAGAAATCTTAGAAAAGATATATACCAATCAGGAAAAGATGCAGAAATGGGCGCATCATGCCCCAATGAATTATTTGCATAAATTTTATTTGGTTGAAGCTGAGCGAAATCGGGTTCTTGGCAATAATATAGAGGCGATAGAATTGTATGATCACGCCATTGCACTCGCTAAAGAACACGAGTACGTTAATGAAGAAGCTCTTGCGAATGAACTTGCAGCTAAATTCTATCTAGAATGGGGTAAACCAAAGATTGCCCAAATTTATCTAACTGATGCCTATTATGGCTACGTTCGCTGGGGAGCAAAAGCTAAAGTTGATGATTTGGCAAAACGCTATCCTCAAATACTTTATACCATTTTTCAGCAAGAAAGATTTAACATTCATCCTCAAGATAAAAGTATCTCTTCTAATAGCACAACCATATCAAATTTTAGTAATCGCCAAGTTGTTATAAGTTCCAATACAATTATTTCAGACTCTCTAGATTTGGCAGCCGTCATTAAAGCTTCTCAAGCACTCTCTGGGCAAATAGAGCTTGAGCTACTACTTTCTACTTTAATGGAAGTTGTGATGGAGAATGCAGGAGCCTCTAAGTGCGCTTTAATTCTAAGGGAAGGCGATAACTTGAAGTTAACTGTTAGCGCAGTCAGTTCAAGTTCTGTAACCCTTTCTACAGAGTTCCCATCCATATATATATCCTGTAACGATGTTCCTGTTACTTTGATAAACTATGTTAAACGCACTCAGGAAATCTTTGTAATTGATGATGCAAGAACTGATGCGTTCACAGCAAATGATCCCTATATTGTCACAAAGCAACCTAAAAGTCTATTGTGTTTACCGATTATTAATCAAAGTAAACTGATTGGTATTCTTTATCTAGAAAATAATCTAACCACAGGAGCATTTACACATGATCGGGTAGAAGTACTTAAACTACTCATGACTCAAGCAGCTATATGTCTAGAGAATGCTATTCTCTACAACAATCTAACTGAGGCGAAAGAACGTTTGGAAGATTATAATCATACTCTTGAGGAGAAAGTGACAGAGAGAACGCAGGAACTCAACGAAAAAAATAAACGTTTGCAACAAGCTCTAAAAGAGTTGCAAAGTACGCAAACTCAATTAATTCAGAGTGAAAAAATGTCGAGCTTGGGGCAAATGATGGCAGGCATTGCTCATGAAATAAATAATCCCATCAACTTTATTCATGGCAACATTACTCATGCTCACAATTATGTTGAAGATTTGCTAGATTTGATCGGACTCTATCAGCAGGAATACCCTAATTCTTCGCTTCTCATTCAGGAAAAAGCTGAAGAAATTGACTTAGACTTCTTGATAACAGATCTAACAAAACTTCTAGATTCGATGAATGTGGGAAGCTCACGTATCCGGAGTATTGTTTTGAGCTTACGCAACTTCTCCCGTTTAGATGAAGCGGAAATGAAGCCGGTAAATATTCATGAGGGAATCGACAACACCTTGATGATTTTGCAACATCGACTCAAAACAAAGAGCGATCGCCTTGAAATTGAAGTCATAAAAGAATACGGACAACTACCTGAAATTGCTTGTTACGCCGGTCAGTTAAATCAAGTATTTATGAATATCTTAAGTAATGCGATAGATGCCCTTGAACAGAAAGTCAGGAATGAACATTGGAGAACAGGGAGTAGAGATTCCTTTATTACCTCTATTCGTATTTGTACTGAAGTAGCAGACGCTTATACTGTCAGGATTCGGATTGCTGACAACGGTTCTGGCATGACTGTTGAGGTGCAAGAGAAAATTTTCGACCCATTTTTTACTACTAAACCTGTAGGAAGTGGCACGGGATTGGGGTTGTCCATTAGCTATCAGATTATCGTAGATAAACACAAGGGTAAGTTAATCTGTAATTCAACCTTAGGACAGGGAACTGAGTTTGTGATTGAGATACCGATGCAGCAGTTATAGCAAACACTTGTTCACTGTTCTTTATTCTACCTATTTCCCTATGCGTCCTCACAATTATGGGAAGATTGAAACTGAAACCCTGAGACACTGAATGTACTACAACAAGACAAAAGTAAAAAGTAAGAAGTAAGAAGTAAGAACGCTTATGTTGTCAGCTTTTTACCTTTTTCAAATGGGTGGCTTATTTGCGCCACCATGTAGTACTAAGTTACTTCTTGCAGAGAGATCTCCTTCAAAAACTGATTACACAAAAATTCTGGCAACGGTTTAATATGCACCTCCTCCAACCATTCACTAGCTATATCTTCAATAATGTGGTGTTCAAAAATCAAAGTAGAAGCAGAGAAGCGTCGTACGATGAGATGGAGGCTCAGGCTTTGCGAGGCATTATCAAAATCATCTTTGTGAACCCGCGTGATTGCAAAAGGATCAGAATTTGCGTATATTATATCAAGTCCAAACTCTAGCGTAACAGTATAGTGGTGGTGATGTTGACCTAAATGCTTATCAGCAGTTTCAAACCCGGAATTGCCTTTGCCATTGATTAATACTCTTTGATTTGTAAAATCTTCAGGAATGTATAGGGATCACCTTTAATATTATCAATAATGCTTATTTATTGATAATATTTTTCACTTTATTGACGCTGATATATTCTTATTGACAAAATGCGCTTACCCTGAATAGGCGACCAATGACCGTCCTTGACTGAATAGGTTGAAAAAATCATAAACTTATATAAATAATATAAGTTAAGCAGTTTTTGTAAATGGATTAATATCAACTCATTTAATAAATCTTGAATCATAAGAATGCGTTTTTGCATATATTAGAAGCGTGTCCATAAATTCTGTAAATATATTGAATACATTTTCAACTAACTCAAAAGCTTTTTGTCTAGTTTTTTCTGTAAACTGTATACCGTCAATTATTTCTATTATGTTATTTATACACATAGTGTGTCCTGTTTCTACAGATAGGTGAATCTCTCCAAAATATACACATTCTTTATTGCTAATAATTTTTATTTCCTGACTAATTGGTGCTACCATCGATGACATGACATTTCCTGTAGCTTCTATTGCTTCAATAACTATTAGCTTTTTGATAGGTTCAGCTTGGAAAGAATGTCGATAAATTTCATAGATTACTTGACGTGGAATTTTAGTTTCTTCGCTCCAAAGAAATTTCAAAGCATCACTAAAACTTAGCGTTTGATCATATCCAAGCTGCTGAAGATCATGTAAAAACCAAAGCCAGTGGTGGTCATCTTCACGAGTATGTTTGTTAATTATCTTCTGAATTGGATCGTTCGTTGGTTCTTCTCGGAAAACATCTTTATTCATCTCTCCAAAACCCATAGCAAAGGGAGCAATACATGGTGTAAAAGCTAGCCTTTGTCGAGGATCTATACTGTTGTCTTGTAGAAACTCAAAGAATGGTAACTGAGCGAATTCTTGCTTCTTTTGTTCAATAAATGCAAATATTTCTTTCATGTTTAATACTTAATTTTTCAATCACTATATTTGAGAAAAATCCCATCACAACGCTTTATCCAGCTCTCAAATAAAATATTCATACCACTGCTAAATACCTGTGCAAAATTAATTTTATATTCACGTCGCCTGAAAGACTTGTAAAACTGTGATTCCAGGTTCAAAAGATATATAAATAATTTTGCAAGACTACTTAGTAGTGTTTAAACGTATTTTTTGTTGGGCAAAGGTTTTTCTCTATCTACATTATTTTATTTTTTGGGAGAAAAATGTAA